>JAFVBP010000314.1 GCA_017479925.1 Selenomonadaceae bacterium
ATGCGGCACGTAAGGTGCTTCGAGCCGACTTATTGTTTCGTCGTCGAGCTTGATGTCGAGCGCGGAAACTGCTTCCTCAATGTGTTTGACGGAAGTCGTCCCGACAATCGGCGCGGTGATGAACGGCTTCGACAGCATCCACGCCAAAGAAGTTTGCGCCATTGAATAGCCGAGTTCCTTCGCGACCTGTTCGAGGTTGTCGACGACGATTTTGTCAACCGCGTCCGTCTTCGACCAAACCATCGGCGAAACTTCGTCAATCGCGTTGCGAGCGGTCTTGGTGCCCCACGGGTGTGCGCAACGTCCGCCTCCGAGTGGTGACCATGGAATTACTGCCATCTTGCGATCTTGACAAAGCGGCATGATTTCGCGTTCTTCTTCGCGGTAAATCAAATTGTACTGCGGCTGAAGTGAAACGAACTTCGTCCAGCCGTGACTTTCGGCGATGTTTTGCAGACGTTCGAGTTGCCAAGCGAAAATCGTCGACGCGCCGATATAACGCGCTTTGCCGCTTTTAACCACATCGTGCAACGCTTCCATGATTTCTTCGGGCGGCGTGAGCGGGTCAAGGCGGTGAATTTGATACAAGTCTACGTAGTCAAGTTGCAGACGTTTCAAGCTGTGGTCAATCTCCGCCATGATGTTTTTGCGCGACAAGCCGCCGCCGTTGGGACGACCGGGACGCATCTCGAAGTTGACTTTCGTCGCAACGACAATTTCGTCGCGGTCAAGCCCGAAGTCGCGGATATATCGGCCGGTGATTTCTTCGCTGGTGCCCATTTGGTAGACGTTGGCGGTGTCGAAGTAATTGATTCCGAGGTCAATCGCCCGCTTGAAAATCTCCTTGCCGTCTGCGTAATCACGCGCCCATGGAAACACGCCGTTTTCCTTGCCGGGCTTGCCGAAACTCATCATGCCGAGGCAGATGCGCGAAACGTCCATGCCCGTGTTGCCGAACTTGACATAATTCATGCGAATCACTCCTTGCGAAAAATTTTTACTGCACGTGCGATATTAAATGTTGGCGTCGACTTCAAGTCAAGAAAAAAATTCCCTGTCGTGTGTGACGGGGAATTTTTGTTTTCGGTAACGGTGATTCAGCCGACTTCGACAAGCTCATAAGCTTTGTTGCCCATGTTGAGCTGAGCCATTGCCGTAAGTTGTCGCAAACCTTGACGACTTTCAATCCGCTCGCGCAAGTCTTTGGTATCGGCGGCTTTGTAAACCAAATCGACGGCGGCTTGATCAATCGCCAAAATGTCCGTTGACGCCAAAATTCCGATGTCCGCACATGTCGGTTCGGCGGCGGAAGTGCCCGCGCAGTCGCAATCGACGCTCATTCGGCGCATGACGTTGACGAAAACAATCCGCTTGCCGAAGTGGTCGCAAATCGCCTTGCCGCTGTCGGCCATAAGCTCCATCAAAAGTTCGCCCGTGACCCACTTGCCGTAGTCTTGCAGACCGTGGACTTGCCGCTTGCCGACTTTGCCGCTTGCGCAACCGATGGCGATATTTTTCAACGAGCCGCCGAAGCCGCCCATTGCGTGACCTTTGAAGTGCGTCAACACGACAAGCGAATCGTAATTCGTCAAATGTGCGCCCATTGCCACTTCGCTCAGGTGCAGGCCGCCGTTGACGGGAAAATTAACGTCGCCGTCCGCGTCGATTATGTCGACGGGGCAAAAAGTCCAGCCGTTCGTTTCCAAAGTTTTGCGGTGACGTTCGGTTGACGAGCGTGCGCCGCCGTAAGCGACATTTGCCTCGATAATCGTCGAATTCGGGATTTGCGCTTGAAACGCCTGTACCATGTCACGCGGCAAAATGTTCGGTCCGTGCGGTTCGCCCGTGTGAAGTTTGATTGCGACTTTGCCCGTGACGTTCGCGTTGATTTTGTTGTACAAGTCAATCAGGTGCGGCGCGTCGATTGTTCGGCTGAAGTAAACCGTTGACTTTTCGGCGGCGGCGGATGCGGTTTTCTCAACGACGGCGGCTGATTTACTGCCTCCGCAAGCCGTCATGGTGCCCGTCAAACCGACGAGACCGGCAATGCTTGCCAACTTGACGAATTTTCTGCGCGTGATGTTCATGACTTAAACCTCCAAACAGACATGTAACGTTACTTTCTTTTGGCAGCAAAAGAAAGTAACCAAAGAAAACTGCGCCTGCTATGATGCATCCTGCATCATGCGACAGGCGACGGCGGCCGTCATCCATGACGGCCGGTCAGCGTTGCGACAAATATAAACGTTCGCGTTGACTTCAAGTCAAGAAAAAATGCGACGGTTGCCCGCCGCGGTCGATTAAAGTTGCCGTTCAATCGTCGAAGGTAAAGTCGCTTATATGCTTGTCGTCGCAAAGATCTTCGACAAGTTTTTTCGTCTCCGTCGGCACGCCTTCGGGAATTGAAAGTTCGACGACAAGCCGAATGTTCGCCTTGACGTTCGGCAGGTTCAACAGCGGTGCCAATACGTCCCGTGCGCACGAATTCAAATTTTTGGTCAGACGCAATTTGTCGAGTTTAACGTCCATGCGAAATCTTTTCGGCAACGGTTCAGCGTCGGTTTCGGACTCCGTAGGCTCCGCAGTTTGTTCGACGGGCGCAACTTCGTCGACGTTTTCAACTTCCGTGACGACTTCGGGCGTGTCATCTTCGCCGAAAATTTTTTGTGCGACGGCGGCTTTAACCAAATAATTTTCGGGCTTGACTTTACCGTCGAAATCGTCGCCGAATTGCAGATTGAAATATTCGCCGTCTTGAACGTCCGTCGCCAGAGCAAAAATTTTCGCCTTGACTGCGCGCTTGACGGCGTCGAGCAAAACTTTTTCGTTGAGCAGGCGCGGCATGTAATAATACTTCGCGAAGTACTCCCACAGCAGCTTGACCTTGACGGCGTCACAGTTCCAAATGAAATTTCGCGTGTCAAGTTGCCGCCGCAATACGTCACCGCCGAGCGCGGAGGCAAGCAATTCGTTCGACGTGAAATATTTCGCCGCAACCGAAAGATTTTCTTCGCCCATGCAGTCAATTTCCTCGACGTGCAACGGCAACTTCAAATTTGCGTTGTCGTCGGATTCGGGATAAATCAAGTAGCGGTACGCCTGCGACAATCTCACCGTGAAAAGTTTTTTCGCCGCTTCCAACGCAATTTTCGCCTCTTTGAGTTGAACAACGTCGAGCCGCAAGCTGTCGGCTTCGGCCACAACTTCCGACCAGGCTTTGTATTCGCGCACGTCGTCTTTCATGTCGTCGATTTTTTGACCGTCCGCCGCAATGAACACCAACATGTTTTTCCACTGACGGGGCGTCGTGCCGCGATTGTCCAAAATGTCCCGTGCCGCCGACAAAGCGTCGAAAGAATTTTTCGGCGACAAAACGACCAGCCGCGCCGTCATGTCGTCGGGCACGTCCGCCGAAGTTTTCGGGCAAAAGTGAATCGCCGCGAATTGTCCGCCGACTTTCCACGACTTGAGCCGCGCTTCCATCTCGGCGAAAATATCTTTGTCGGTATAGCGTTCGCGTTTGTCGTCGACGGTCTTGCGCAACGTCGGGTTGAGTTCAAACCAAAACTTTTCGCCGTTCGAGTGCAGGAAATGCAGATTCGTCCGCAGTTTGGCAAGCGCGTCGTTGAACACGGCGATTTCTTTGACGTTCGACGGATCAATCGTGCACAGGCGAATTTCGTTTTCGCTCAGACCGTGATTTACGCCGTCTTTTGAAACGGGTGCCGTGCCCATGAAAATCGAACGCGAAATTTTGCGCGCCGCATTAAGGTTCCAAAAACGCGGATTGTTTCGCTCCAAATTGTGCGCCTTTGAGCCGTTGCCGTCAATCTCCGAATCGATAATCGCGTCCCAGTTGCCTTCGTTGAGAATTTTTGTAAGCTCACCGTTGACATCCTCGGCGTATAACGGAATGTCGCACGGCATAATCATCGCAGACGCGTTTTCGTCTTGACACAGTTTGTAAATGACTTTCGCCATCAAACGCAACACGCCGCGAGTTTTTTGGAAGTTTTTAAGCGTCGTCCACTTCTCGTAAAGGAAATCGAACAGCTTCGGGTGAATCGGGTAGCACGACAGCAAGCGGGCTTTGTAGTCGCTTTGACGCGTGTCCGTCGGGAAATCGTTTTCGTTGTCGCAGTACATCTTGAAGAACGCCGAACAAACTTTTTCGCGCAGATCCGTGTCGCAGTGCCCGAAAAGCCGTCGACGAACAATTTCGTAGCCTTCATCTTTTGAAACGGACTTCCAAACCGACTGCACGCGCCCGAAAACTTTATCGACCTGCGAAAAGAGTATTTTGCCCAAATTTTCGCCGACTTCCGCGTCCGACTGCGGGATTGTCACGACCAGCGACGTGCGCGGACTCAATTTGACTGCCTCGGTCAGCTGTTGGCAAAACGTTACGATTTTGTCGACGCGGTCTCTGTCCAAACCTTTGGCGTAAGCGACAAGCTCGTCAATCAAAATCAGGCACGGGGACGCCGCGTCAAAAATTTTTTTCATCAGCTCGACGCCCGGCGGAACGTTCTGTTGCTCGTTTTCGCGTATCAACTCGTTGAGTTCGCTGTTGCCCGTCACATGTGCAAGTTGAGCCGTAATTTCGCCCCAAAACGTCGACTTGAGCGGATTCGGCCACGTGCCGACGAAAACCACTTTGTTGACTTTCGGCAGCGTCGCGACATTTGCCGCTTTCAAAACTTCGCGCACGGCTTCCGACTGTTCGGGCTGAATTTCGCCGTTGAACAGGTGATGCAGGGCAAGCAGACTGTGCGTTTTGCCGCCGCCGAAGGCCGTTTGCAACTGAATGACGGGTTCGCCGTTGCCGTTGGTCAGTCGCTTCAGAACTTCAACCAACAGACCTTTAAGTCCGCCCGTCAAATACGTGCGCGAAAAAAATTCCACGGGTTCGAGATATTCGGGACGGTCTTTGTGCCTGAAAACCACTTCGCCCAAATTGATCATCCACTCCGATTGACTGTATTCGCCTCGCGTCACGTCGGGATTCGGCGTAATTACCTTGCGCCACGCGGGCAAAAAGTCAAACGTCGGCTGCGGTTGTCGCTGAACTATCGGCGGCTGAACTTGCGCCGGTTGCTGAACTTGCGTCGATTGAACTGTCGGCTGAGGTTTGTCGCCTTTGAGTTCGCGCAACTTGTCCGCCGTCGACGCGTCGATTTTGTCGGCAATCAAAATCATCGTGTCCAATGCTCGCGCCGTCGCCGTCTCGTCGAATAATTCGTGATTGGCGTGCCACTGCTTGCGAATCGTGCCCAGCTCCGTCAACCAGTTGAAAAAATTTTCCGGCACGTATTGCCGAAAATAATCGTCCTTGTGAATTGCAAGCAGTTTCAGGCACACGGGCAAATTCAATCTGCCGACCAATTCGTCGTAGTCGCCCGAATTCGGCAGTTCGCGTTTGGTGACTTCGTCGAGTTTGTGCATGATGCCGTACTTCCACCAGTTGTCAAGCCCGATGTGCCGTGACAGCGTGTCGCCGACAAACTTCGACAGCGCGGGTTTCAAGATGTCCAACGCTTGATTGATCGTCTCGGAATTGTTTTCGTTCATGTCGTCGCCTCCGTTGCAAAAAGACTTTGTTGACCTTTGGACGCGTCTTTGACTTTTTTGGCACGGAACTTTTCGCGCTCAACCAAAATGTCCGACCACTCGCTCACAAGCTCGTTGTAGACGCTGAACTCGTTGTTCCAGTCTTTGTCGTCGGCGTGTTTGGCGCAGATGTTGTAAGCGCAATACGCCGCGTCTTTGACCGCCTCAAGCTTGTCGTCGAGGTGCGACAAAAGTTCGCCGCTGCCTTTCAAGCCCGCCGCTTTGAAGACGTTGACCAGTGCTTGGAGCCAAAGCCACGCGCATTTACTGTCGACAAGACGCTTGAGCCGGTCGCTTTGAAGTTGGCGTTTCTTGTCGATGATTTTAATCTCGTCACGGTCGCGAAGTCGCACGTCGCCTTTGTCCGAAATAACCGCGCCGATTCGGTTCAGGTCGGCAACCGAAGTGTTTTTCGCACGTGCCAAAGTGTCCGCGTCACCGAACGGAATTTCGTTGAACGCGCTTTGCTCGAACAGCGTGACGCAGAATTGACTTGCCGCGTCGAGGTTGCGCATCTGCTTGTTGAGGTACTCGTCGACTTCCGCGTTGATCATTTTGAGCGCGTCGCGTACGGTCAACGGCGTGTCCTGCATGTCCGCCACCCGTGCACAGCGCGAATAAACTTCCATGCCGGGACCGATTGCCGCCTGTGCCATGTCCAAAGGCGCAATGTTCGCCTGCTTGAGCGCGTCGAGTTTTTTGGGCAACTCGGCTTTGAGCGTGCGAACGAAGTCGTTTTTGCTCATGTAGTCGTTTTCGGGCGGGCGTTTGCGGCAAACCAAAACCACCGAAGTCGCCAAAGCGTTTGACTCGTGCGAACGCATCCGACTTGCCATTTCGGTACGCATCGGCCACGTGCCGACAATTTGAAAACCTGCGCGGATAATCGCCGTGAGCATCGTCTCCCAGCCCGTCGACGCGCCGTCTTTGCTTTCGCGTTGCTTGAAGGCGTAATAGATCGTCACGGGAAAATCTTCGTTCGCCGCCGCGTGAATGTTTTGCAGTGCCCGAAACATGCCGTCCTCGAAAAAAGTTTTCGCCGACGTTTGGTCGCCGCCGTGTCGCGCAGGTTCGGCAATGAGTTCGTCGGCTTTGTCGAAAGTATTACGTGCAAAAAGTTTCGGGTACTTCGCGCCCAACGAACGACGCAACCACACGTAAAAAAACTCCGACAAGTTCGCGTAACCGATATTGTCGTAATACGGCGGATCTGTCGACACAAGCACGTTGCTGTACGGAAGTTTTTCAAGCGCGCTGTGACGTTGAGCCTCGCCGCCGACCGTCACGGGCAATTTCTTGACGCTTGTAACTATGCTGTCAAAATCACTTGACGAATGCTCAAACGGATTTGCCTCTGCAAAGTCCCACGTCATCGAAATTGCTTGCCGACCGAAAACGGTTCGTATCTTCGACCAAGAACTGTCCCAGCCGCAATTACTGGAATTGTAATTCGCAACTCTATTAATCCAAAAAGACAAGTACACGGCGATTGCGTCGGCATAATCTTTGTCGCCGCCGTCGTCGAGTACCTGCTCTTGAATTTCGGGTATAAGGTCGCCAAAAGTCGTCAAAGCCGTCAGCTGTCGGTTTGTGAACAGTTGATTCCATTGAGTAAATCCGTAACCGCGCCCGCTGACGAGGTCGGGGCAATTTTGATTCATTTCGCTATCGGGCACGTCGTCGGGCATTTCGACGTTGGCAATTTGTTCGTGCGTTTCGTCGGGCGGAAGATAAACTCTGCCGCGTGCACCTTCAGCGACGACAGCCATCAGTTGCGCGGACATGTTGCCCGCCTTGGCTTGTGCGCGGACGTGCGCGAGCTTGCTCTCCGTGCCGCAGAAAAGACAGCGTGCGCCTTTGCTGTTGACGGTGCCCGCGGGAACGTCTTTGTCGGCGGCGTAGTGACGGATTTCAAAGCGAATTTTGTCGCCGTCGACAATCGGCATGACGAAAACTTTTTGCTTCGTCGACAGCTTGAACGAGTGCACGAGCGGCATACGGTGACCGCAGGCGGGGTTCGAGCACGGTACGGTTCGCGCCCAAAGCCACGCGATAACGGTTTTGCCGTCAATCGTCGGATACAAGTCGCCGATTTCGTCGAACGCCTTGGACTTGAGCAGCTTGCCGTAATACAAAATGTCTTCGGCGAGACCTTCGGCACCGCGATAACCGCCGACAAGTTTTTTCGTCGTCAACGGGTTGACGGGCGGCTTGTTTTTGAACTACGCGGGAAGTTCAATCATCGCTTTGTTAATCATGACGGCGACGGGATTCAAGTCGGTCGCGCAGGACTTCAAGCCGAGCCGTTGCGCTTCGAGCGGGATTGTGCCGCCGCCCGCGAACGGATCGAACACCGCCGGCAAGTCGTCGCCGACGGATTTTTTGATTTCGTCGAGAGCCTGCGCGAAAAGTTGTTCGTCGCCGCTGTTGTCCCAGTTGACGATTTTGGCAATGATGTCGAACAGTCGTTGACGTTCGGCTTTGACGGCGTCGTCCGTCTTGAACTTGTCGGGATGTTCGGACGGGTCGTCGACGAGTGACGCGAACAGCACTGCGCGAGCGGTTGCCAACGGTCGGCGCGCCCACCACAGGTGCAGTGTCGACGGGTGCCCGTGCCGAATTGATTTTTCGCGTGACGCCGCCTTGTTAATCGGTTCGGTCGGCATTGCAACTTCGATCAGTTTTTTCATGGATGTCAACCACCTCCGACAAAGTGTTTTCGTCGAAGACTGCGAAGTTCCTGCCGCCACGTCAAGAGTTTCAGTCGACGGGAATCAATTCGTACTGCGGGTTGCCCATTTTGAGTTCGGCCATTGCCTGCAACTGGTGCAAGCCCGCCCGTGATTCGATTCGTTCGCGCAGGTCTTTGGTGTCGGTCGCCGTGTAAACGAAATCGCAACAAACCTGGTCAATCGCCAAAATGTCCGTCGACGCCAAAATTCCGACGTCCGCGCAAGTCGGCTCGGCGGCGGAAGTGCCCGCGCAGTCGCAGTCAACCGACATTCGCCGCATGACGTTGATAAACACGATTCGCTTGCCGAAGTGGTCGCAGGTCGCCTTGCCCGAATCAGCCATGCGTTCCATGAAATGTTCTTTGAGCGGCATCGATTCGCCGTCAAACCAATAATCTCCGGGCGGAGGCATCTCGGTTTTGTTGTAGCCGTGAACTTGAACTTTGCCGACGTGTCCGCTTGCCATGCCGATAGCGATATTTTTGAGACTGCCGCCGAAGCCGCCCATTGCGTGACCTTTGAAGTGCGTCAACACGACGACCGAATCATAATTCGCAAGATTTTTGCCCATGGTGACGGTTTGCAGATGTTTGCCGCCGTTGACGGGGAAATCGACGCCGCCGTCAGCGTCCATGATGTCAACGTCGCAAAAATCCCAGCCGTTCGTCAACAAAGTTTCGCGGTGACCTTCGGTCGTGTAGCGTGCGCCGCCGTAAAGCGTATTCGTTTCGATGATGTTGCTGTTCGGAATTTGCGCTTGAAAGGCGCGAACCATGTCACGCGGCAAGATGTTGGGACCGTGCGGCTCACCCGTGTGAAGTTTGATACCGACGCGCCCGAAAATTTCGCCGTTGACCATGTTGTACAGCTTAATCAGGTGCGGAGCGTCGATTTTCGGCGTGAAGAAAACTTTTGCCGCCGTGCCCGAAAATTTGGTACCCGTGACATTTCGGGAGCCGACGACGGGAGCCGCGTTGAGCTTGGGAACTTTCGGTGCCGCGTGTGCGACGTTGAGTTGACCGACGGCGGCAGTTAAAGCCGCGACGCCCGCCAGTTTGAAAAGATCTCTGCGGTTGATGTCCATGATTGAAACCTCCAAACAAACGATTGAACGTTACTTTCTTTTGGCAGCAAAAGAAAGTAACCAAAGAAAACTGCGCCCGCTACGATACATCCTGTATCGTGCGACGGGCGATTGCGGCCGTCATCCGTGACGGCCTTATAATCGTCACGTCAACTGTTCCTAAATCAAGCCTAGACGTTTTAAGTTTTCGTCGACGGTTGATTCAGCCTGCGAACGATTGTTTTGCGCCGTCACGCCGCGAACGTCGAAGCCTTTCAAGACGGTAGCAGTCGGGCACGTCAACGAAATTTGTTGGTCGGTGCTCGACAAGCCGCTGCCGCCGTGCGTGCAAAACGGAACGATTTTTTTGCAGTCTTCGTAGCCGGCAGGGTACGGCGTCACGGCTTTCAGCTCGAACAGGTCGCCGCCCGTCTTTTGAGCGATAATTTCGGCGACGATAGCCGTGTTGCCCTTGGTGATGTTGCCGACGCCGTATTCTTCGCCCGTGCGCGAAAAGTAGACGACGAGAATTTTTTCGCCCGACGCGGCGTGAACTTTGCCGAACGACAATGCAAGTGTTGTCGTGCCCGCGAGTTGCAAAAATTTTCTGCGGTTGATGTCCATGTCGAGACCTCCAAACGTTTTGCGTCGATTATAAAGTTTGAAGTCAACTTCATGTAAACGTTTGCGCGAAAAAATTTTTCGTCCGCAACGTCACCGACACGTTGTCACAACTGCCGCCGAATCATTACGCATTACGCATTTCGCATTACGCATTAAAAAAAAATCCCGACTCGGTCGGGGAAGTTCAATCTTCGATGAGTTCTTGCAATGTTCGATATAAATGTTCGGGTTCGACGGGCTTTGACAAGTGCGCGTTCATGCCCGCCTGCAAACTTCGCTGAACGTCTTCGTCAAAAACGTTTGCAGTCATTGCGATAATCGGCACGGTCTTCGCGTCGGGGCGGTCGAGTTCGCGAATCGCCGTCGTCGCCTGCAAGCCGTCCATAATCGGCATTCGGATATCCATTAGCACCGCGTCGAAGTGATTCGGTTCGGCGGCGGCGAACATGTCGACGGCCTCTTGACCGTTGGGCGCGTGTTCAACTTCCATGCCGCGCATTGACAGCACCATAATCATAATTTCGGCGTTGACGGGCATGTCTTCCGCCATCAAAATGCGTTTGCCGTTGAGGTCGGCAAGTTTTTTCGGCGGCTCGGACAGCGTCTTTTGCTCAATCGCGTCGTGGAATTCGCTGACGATGTCGGTTGAAAACAGTGGCTTTGTCATGAAGCGGTCGACGCCGGCTGCCATTGCCTCTTCGACGATGTCATCCCAACGGTAGCTCGTCAAGATGATAATCGCGGTTTCGTTGCCGACAATTTCGCGAATCTGCCGCGTGACTTGCAAGCCGTCTTCGTTGTGCATACGCAGGTCAATCAGCAAAATGTTGTACGGGTCATGCCGTGCGCGTCGAAGGATAACTTTTTCGACGGCAACCGCGCCGCTCGATGCAGTTTCCGCCGCAATGCCGACTTCCTCAAGCACAAGTTTGGCGTGTTCGCAGGCAATCGGGTCGTCGTCGACAATCAAAACTTTCAGGTCGCGAACGTTGATTTTCTTGCCGCGACGGTCGTTGGCGGACTTTGGCGAATTGCGAAGCGTCAAGTTGATTGTGAATTCGGAACCGACGCCTTTTTTTGAGCGCACGGAGATTTTGCCGCTCATCATTTCGACGAGATTTTTTGTAATCGCCATGCCCAAACCCGTGCCGCTGTATGAAGTCGACGTGTCGGCATATTCCTGGCTGAACGGGTCGAAAATCTTCGGCAGATAATTTTCGTCAATGCCGATGCCCGTGTCTTTGACGACGAAACGCAAGGTTGACTTGTCCTCGAAGCGCGCAACCTGTTCGACGGTGAAAGTTATCTTGCCGCCCGCGGAGGTGAATTTGACCGCGTTGCCGATAACGTTAATCAGAATTTGCTTGAGCTTGATGTCGTCGCCGATATAAAAATCGTCGACGTGCCCGCGAATTGAACTGTCGAAATGCAAATTTTTTTCGCGGCATTGGTTGCCGAACATTGCGTTGACCTGTTCAAGCAGTTCGCTGAAGGAAAATTCTTCTTTCTTGAGGACGGTGCGCCCGCTTTCGATTCGGCTCATGTCCAAGATGTCGTTAATCAGGTTGAGCAGGTGCCGTGCGCTTGAGCCGATTTTTTCGAGATTTTCGCGGGTCTTTTCGGGCAAGTTGTCATCTTTGAGCGCGATAGAATCAAGCCCGATAATCGCGTTCATGGGCGTGCGAATTTCGTGGCTCATGCTCGACAGGAACGCCGTTTTTGCGACGTTGGCTTGATTGGCAATTTCCAGCGCGTTTTTGAGTTGCTCGTTTTTGGCGAATTGCGCACGCTGAACTTTGGTCGTGTCGCTTTTGAGCAGGATGTAAAATTTCGCCTGCCTGTCAACCAGATAAAACACGAACCGCTTGTGATAAATTTCGCCGCCGATGTAGCAGTGCAGGTTGACTTCATACGGCTCGCGAATCGACAGCGCGTTGTCAATCTTGTCGAGTTGCAGGGCGTTAAAAAATTTTTCGCGCTCCTCGTCGGTGCCGGTCAAGACGGGGCGAACTTGCTCGTTGAGATAATACTCGTAGCTGCCGAATTTTTGTCGCGGGAAGATTGAACCTTTTGCCGCCTTCGACGCGTCGCCGATAACAACGCCGTAATTGCCGCCGACAATGTACGTTATCATGTCGAACTGGTCGCTCAACGCCTTGTGCAAGACGGTCTCGCTGACGATTTGGCGATTGTGGTCTTGTTCGGCGACGAAAGCGATAATGTCGTCGGTTTCGGGGTCGCGGCGAAGCGTGACTTTGTAGTTGACGAAACACTCGCGCCCGTTCGGTCGGCGGCTGAAAAACACGGCGGAAGTCGAATTGATGCCCTCGGAAAAATTTTTCAGCAGGTGCGTCGTGCTGAATTCTTCGACGAACTTTTGACGGTCGCGTTCCAGCGGAAAATATTTCATCCGTTCCATGAAACGATCGGAAATTTTCATGCCGCGCAGGTCGTTGTAAGCCGATTCGCTGCCGTGACAATCCTCGATTAAATTGCGCGTCAAGTTCATGCGAAGCGAAATCAACGTTTGCCCCGACAACGTTTCAAGCTCGGTGCGCACGCCTTCGTAAAGATTTTTGGCACGTTGCTCGTCGCGTTTGATGTCCGTCACGTCGAAGCAGTTGCAGTACGCGTAAGAAATGCCGTCCTCGTCGACGAAATTGCAGGTGACGTTAATCCAAACTTGACTGCCCTTGAGCGTGCGGCGACGAATCGTCAAATGATTTTTGCCGTCGCGGGTGATTTTGTTGCGCAACAGATAATCAAACTCGGCGCGGTCGTCGGGGTGAATTTCGTCAAGCGAATTGTCGGCGGACAGAAATTCTTCGGCAGTGCCTTCAAGCATCTCGGCGAAGGCAGGCGAACACCACACGGGCGAACAGTTCCCGTCGTCGTCGAGGCGAATCAAAACGGCGTTGTTGGTCGTCGACGCAAAAATCTTTTCGTAAAAGCTTGGTTTGAAGTCAAGCATTGTACCTCGTCCTCAAAGTTCGGCAACCAGCTTATCGCGAATCTCTTTAATCGGCTTGTACATGGCGACGTAATCGGCCTGCTTTTTGGCGCGGAGCATCTCG
>JAFVBP010000315.1 GCA_017479925.1 Selenomonadaceae bacterium
CTCGATCATCAATTCGGCTCGTTTAACTTGAGCATTATCGACGCACAAGGCAACGTTCGCAAAACCGTCAACCGCTACGTCGACAACTTCAAGGAAGTTATCCGCGCACAAAACAAATCCGACGACAACGCGCTCAACTTCCATGTCGGCTCGGAGGCGAATGTCGCGATTAAATTCGGCTTCGCGAACATGACTGCCAAAGGTCTTGCGCTCAAAGGTCCCGACGGCACGAAAATTCAAGTCACGACCAAAGACTCCGCCAACGCCGCAATCGGCACGTTCGACACGGCAATCAGTCGCGTGCTCGACGAACAGACGCGAATCGGCGCGGCAAGAATGCGGCTCGAATACGCGGTGAGCAACTTGACGATCTCCAACGACAATGTGCAGAACGCCGAATCGACAATTCGCGACGCGGACATGGCGAAAGAAATGGTCAATTACACGCGCAACAACGTCATGCTTCAGGCGTCGCAGGCAATGTTGGCTCAGGCGAATCAGAATTCTTCCGACGTGCTGGGCTTACTGCAGTGAATGTTACTTTTCTTTTGGCGCAAAAGAAAAGTAACCAAAAGAAAACAGCCCGGGATTTTCGCATCACGCGAAAAACCCCGGGCGGCCGTCATCCATGACGGCCTTTTTTTGTTGCGTATAATTACTCGAAATCGCGGCAGTAACGGCGAATTTCACCGAGGCGCGAATACAAATTGTCGCCGGGACAAGTCGTGTCGTTCAAGTCGCGGTGCCCGACAATGACGCCGCGTTTCGTCGGCTTGAGCTTGAATTTTTGACACAACCACGCCGTCAACAGCTTGAGCGAATCCATTTGCACATCGGGAACTTTGACAAAGTTGAAATTGCCCGCGACGCAAATGCCGACCGAATTTTTGTTGTGATGATAAGCGTGCGCGCCGACCGCGTCAAGTTTGCGACCTTGCTCAATTCTGCCGTCTTTGCGAATCACGAAATGATAGCCGATACCCGCCCAACCGTTGGTTTCTTGGTGGAACTTGTGAATTTCTTCGGCGGACGAATCTTTGTCGCCGTCGGGAAAGCCCGCGTGATGAATCACGATAACTTCAGTCGACGGACGCTGTTCGTATTCGGTGAACTGCAGAAATAATTTTCGTATCGGCGGCTCCCACGTGTCCAAAATGTACGCGGACGCTTTTTCGTTCGGCAAGAAAATTCCCGCCGCAGTCAACGCCGCGAACTTCAAAAAATCACGTCTGTCCATGAATCACACTCCGCTAAAAATTTTTTCGGCGAGACGGTCAACCAAATTGTTCCCCCGCTTTTAAAGCGGGCGTCTGTCCATGATGTCACCGTCAAACTTTCGGGACGGCTTTCAATTGCAAGTCGCCCGTGAATTTGTCGACGCCCGTAAAAGTAATTTCTTTGACGCCCGCAGGCACGTCGACGGAAATTTGTCCGCTGTTGTCGAAGGTGTAAGTTTTTTTGCCGACCTGAACTTCAACGCGCCCGCTTGAAATTTTCGCGTCGCCGACAAGTGCGCCGCCGTCAATGTCGAGTTCCGCCGTGCCGAGTGAGCCGTTGCAATTTTCGCCTTCGACGTGAATGTCGCCGTTGACCGAGGTGACGGAAAAACTTTCGCTTTCGCAGCCGCCGACAATCAACGCCGCAATCAAAATCAACACGCTTAAAAATTTTCTCATGACTTGATGTCTCCTTTGAACCGCAGTGCGAAGCAACGTGACGTTGCATCCAATTTGGACAGCCGTTCAGCAATTTCAACGTTGCGCATCAATCGAACTCCCTTTGAACCGTAACGCGAACAATGTGATGTCGTCGGACTGTTCAGCGTCGCCGACGTGAGCGGCAACGTCGCCGCGAATTCGTTTGAGCAACGTTTGTAAGTCGGCGCGACAATCCGTCGAATTCATGAACGCGATTAACCTGTCGGGCAGATATTCTTCGTTGGCGACGTTCAAAGCTTCGGTGACGCCGTCGGTGTAGACGAACAGCAGATCGCCCGCGTTGAGCGAAATTTTCTGTTCGGCGAACGAAATACCGTCCATAGGTCCGAGGACGAAATTTTTCTTGACGTCCATGAATTCGCAACGATTTTCCGCCGCACGGTAAATTACGGGCGGATTGTGACCCGCGTTGACGAAAGTGAATTCGCCCGTTTGCAAGTCAAGCACGCCGACGAACGCCGTCACGAACATCATTGCATCGTTGTTCGCGCACAATTTTTCGTTTGTCGCCTCGACGACGGGAGCCAAACCGTTTTGCTTGTAAAAACTTGCCGCGAAGTTGTTCAGCACGGTCTTTGCGATAACCATGAACAGCGCGGCGGGAATGCCCTTGCCCGAAACGTCCGCAACGGTAATGGCGACGTGCGTGTCGTCAAGCATGTAAAAATCGTAGAAATCGCCGCCGACTTCTTTGGCGGGCGTCATTTGAGCGAGAATCTCGAAGTCGTCACGCGGCGGAAAATCTTTCGGCAACATACCGCGTTGAATTTCGGTGGCAACGTCAAGTTCGGTGGCAATGCGTTCCTTTTCGGCGGTGACTTTGGTCAAATTCGCCATGTAAGCCTTGAGTTCGTCGGTCATTGCGTTGAAGCAGGTTGCAAGGTGTTCGAGTTCGTCGCCCGTGTGAATTTCGAGTTTATTGAACGGTTTCTTGTCGAAATTTTCGTCGAAGCTTGCGGTAATTTCGCGCACGCCGCCGCTGAGTTCGTTAATCGGTTTGACGAAACGTCGCGAAAGATTCATGCCCAGCAGGAACAACGTTATCAGCAACGCGACGGGAATGGCGACGATAATCCAGCGCATGTACGCGTATTCTTCGGCAAGTTGCTGTTGAAGTTTGGCGACCTCCAGCATGAAATAATTTCGCGTGCTGCGTGCCGAATTCAAAACGTCTTCTTCGGGGACGAGCAAGCCGAACGACCAGCCCGTTTCGGACATCGGCGCGAATGCCAGATAAAATTTTTCGCCGTCGACGACGACGGGTAAGACGCCGTGATCTTTATCGACCATCTTTTGGGCTGCCTGCGACAAAGATTTTTCGCCGTTTTTGCGCAAATCGTCACCGTTGACGGCAAGGGCACCGTTTTTGTTCGTCGAAAAAATAATTTCGCCGTAACCGTTGATGACAAAATTCGGGTTGGTTTCGCCCCAAACGTTGTTAATCCAGGCGTAAACGTCTTCGTTGTTGGCGTCAAGTCCGACGACGCCCGCGAAATTTCCGTTCGCGTCATAAAACGGGGCACTTGCGCCAATCTGATTGTAACCGCCCGCTTCAACCGTCGGATACAAATTCGACAGCACCGAAGTACCGGCTTTTTTCGCGGCAATGTACCAGGGACGTTTGCGCGGATCGAATTCGTAAATTCTCTCGTGCGAAAACTCAATCGGTCTGTCGGTCAACTCTTTGTCGACAAGACGGGCGCAGATATACCAGCCGTTTTTGGAGCCGACAAAAATCGTCGCGTGATAGCCCGTGTACTCTTTGAGCATGTTGGAAAGCATGTCTTTGATGTTTGCGGCGAGCGCGACTTCGCGTTGAATGGCGGGCGTAATTTTGTCGCGGATATCGGGTGCATAAATCACGTACGGTTCGGCGTTTTTGACGGGATCCGTTCGCGGGTCGGGCAACGTTTTCGGCAAAAACCTTTCGGGGTGCGAGATTATGTCGGTCATTGCATCGGACAAAATTTCGGCGTCTTCGCGTGTGATTGACATTTCGCGGTCAATGAACTGAGCCTTCGCCGCGGCAAGTTCGCCGATTGCTTCTTTAATCTGCGCGGTCAAAAGTTCGTCGGTGTAACTTGCGCTTTTGTCGACGAGTTCGTCGCTCATTGTCGTCATGTTTTTGGTGAAGACTCTGCCGCCGAAGTACGAAAAAATTCCCAGTGCAAGCAAAGCCGCCAGACCCGTGCCGAGCACGAGTATCAAAACTTTTTGGTGGATGTTAAATTTCATCACGGCGACTCCCTTTGAACCGTAACGCAAACAGTGTGATGTCGTCCGACTGTTCAGCTTCGCCGACATGTTCGGCAACGTCAGCGCGAATTCGTTTGAGCAACGTTTGCAAATCGGCGCGACAATCCGTCGAATTCATGAACGCGATTAACCTGTCGGGCAGATATTCTTCGTCGCGAACGTTCAAAGCTTCGGTGACGCCGTCGGTGTAGACGAAAAGCAAATCGCCCGCGTTGAGTGAAATTTTCTGTTCGGCGAACGGAATGCCGTCCATAGGTCCGAGCACGAAATTTTTCTTGACGTTCATGAATTCGCAACGATTTTCCGCCGCATGATAAAGCACGGGCGGATTGTGTCCCGCGTTGACGAAAGTGAATTCGCCCGTTTGCAAGTCAAGCACGCCGACGAACGCCGTCACGAACATCATTGCGTCGTTGTTCGCGCACAATTTTTCGTTTGACGCTTCGACAACTTCGGCAAGCCCGTCGGTGTTGTGCTTCGACACGGCGAAATTGTTCAAAATCGTTTTCGCGATAACCATGAACAGCGCGGCGGGAATGCCCTTGCCCGAAACGTCCGCAACGGTAATGGCAACGTGCGTCGCGTCGAGCATGTAAAAATCGTAGAAATCGCCGCCGACTTCTTTTGCGGGCGTCATTGTCGCTAAAATCTCAAAGTCGTCACGCGTCGGAAAATTTTTCGGCAACATGCCGCGTTGAATTTCGGTTGCAACGTCAAGTTCGGTGGCAATGCGTTCTTTTTCGGCGGTGACTTTGGTCAAATCTTCCGTGTAACGCTTGAGTTCGCCCGTCATTTGATTGAAGTCGTCCGCCAAAACTTCAATTTCGTCGCCCGTGTGAACTTCGAGTTTCTTGTTGAGGTTGCCGCTTGCAATTTCGCGCACGTCGTCGCTGAGTTCGTTAATCGGTTTGACGAAGCGTCGCGAAACTTCCTTGCTTGCCGAATAGAAAATGTTCAGCAACCACAGCCACAGCACCAGCGCGGCGAACGTTATCAGGAAGAATTCGCCCTGCAGGTGTGAATCGAAAAGTTTCACCTGCGCGAGGAAATAATTTCGTCCCGTTTCGGCGGCGTCGCTTATGTCGCGGCGAAGTACGAGCGTGCCGAAACTCCAGCCGATTGCCTTCATCGGTGCGAATGCCAAAAAATATTCTTTGCCGTCGACAAGCACAAGCTCCGTGCCCGTTTCGCCGTTGACCATTTTGGTCGCCGCCTGCGACAAAGTTTCTTCGTTGCTGTCGCGCAGGTCGTGCCCGCCTTCGGGATCGAAAGAAATTGAGCCTTCGCGGTTTGTGGAAAAAATCACTTCGCCTTTTTGATTCAGCACGAAATTAATGCCGCTCTTGCCGACGATACTTTCTTCCAGCGCGGAATAAACGTCAATGTTTGCAAGGTCAACGCCGACGACGCCCGCGAAACCGTTTCGGTCGTAGTAAGGTGCCGAACAGCCGATAAGTTGAACGTTCATGCCCTCAAACGTGGAGTATATTTCGGAAAAAACCGGTCCTTTGGCGTTAATCGCGCTTGTGTACCAGGGACGTTTGCGGCAGTCGTATTGATAAATTTCCTCGTGACTGAAAGGCAAATCGCCCGGATTTTGCGGAATGACGTTGATGCTGATTAACCAGCCGTTCTTCGAGCCGATATAAAACGCCGACATGTAATTTCCGAAGGTTTTCGACAGCGGCTTAATGTACTCGCGAATGTTGGCGGCAATTCCAATCTCGCGCAAAATTTCGGGCGGAAGATTTTCGGGCGGTGTACCGTTTGCGTAATTTTCGGGACTGTAAATTACATACGGCTCAAAATTTCCGACGGGGTCAAAGCGCGGGTCGAGAATTTTGACGGGTTGCCACTGATCGGGATTCGAGGCAATTTCCGTCATAAGGCGCGACATAATCCGCACGTTTTGGCGAATCAGTTGCGTTTCGTGATTGATAAAATCCGCGTGGCTTTGAGCAAGTTCGCCGAGCTTTGAACGGAAATTTTCGGTCATGAGTTCTTCGGCAAACTGTGCGCCCGCCGTGCCGACTCTGTCGCCGAGTTCGTCCATGCCGTCTTTAAGGACGCTCATCGTGTAAAAAGAAAGACTGCTCAACGTCAAAAATGACAGAATCCCCGCCGTCAAGACGAGGACGAGCAGTCTTGTTCGGATGTCCTGGTGTTTGAGCTGTCTTTTTAAACGGTCGACGCGGTGTTTTGCTGCCGTATACAACTTGTTCATCGAACGTCCTCAAAAAAATTTTTTCATGCGCAGAATGTTTTTGTCGTCCGTGCGTTCGTAGGAAATTTCGTCGACGTTGTTTTTGACCAGGAATATGCCAAGACCGCCGATTTCGCGTTCGTCGACGCCGAGCGAAGTATCGGGGTCGGCTTTTTCCAACGGATTGTAAGGCTTGCCGCCGTCAATGAACGTCAAAACAACAGCCGTCGGATTTTCCTCAAAGTCAACGTAAAACGTCGCGTTGCCCGTTTCGTCGTCGTAAGCGTAACTTGCGATATTGACGAAAACTTCTTCGATGACAAGTTCGAGTTGCATTGACGCCTTGAGCGGGCAGTCGTGAGCTTCCAACTTTTCCGTGGCGAAATCGGTAACCTGTTGCAGATTGTCGATTGTCGCCGCGACAGTGATTGCTTCCATAAAAAAACTCCGTTACTCGATTGTCATCAGACCGGCAAAGCCCGTCATGTCGAGGACTTCCATGACGGTTTCGTTGACGTGAATGAGTTTCATTGAGCCTTGCTTGTTCATGCGTTTTTGTGCGACGAGCAGGACGCGCAGACCCGCCGAGGCAATGTACTGCAATTCGGCGAAGTCGAAAGTCAAATCCGTGACGCCGTCGAGTGCGCCGTTGATGAATTTTGACAGTTCGGGTGCACTGCCCGCGTCGAGCCTGCCGATAACTTTGACCGTCAAAGCACTGCCGTTGAGTTCTTTTTTGATTTCCATGTTGAGCGTTACCTCCAAAAAAATTTTTTCGTCATTGAATGAAGTCGTTTGTTGAATGTTTGTTTTTGATCTACTTTCTTTCCGCGTGGAAAGAAAGTAGCAAAGAAAGACGCGCCTACGCGGCGGGCGACGGTGTGGCTATACGCACGTTGTCGAAAACCGCTGCTCTTCTGCGCCGCATGATACATCCTGTATCATACGCGGCGGCGGCCGTCATCCATGACGGCCGGATTTACCGTTGCGGTTTCGATTGTGTCAAGTTTGTTCGCGGGCGGCAATGTATTTGTTGACCGAGGATATAAGTTGCACCACGTCAAACGGTTTGGCAATGTGGTAATTCATGCCGCTTTCCATGCTTTGGCGTCGGTCTTCGTCGCGGGAATTGGCACTTAGCGCGATTATCGGCAACAATTTCGCATCGGGTCGGTCAAGCGCACGAATCGCCCGCGTCGCCTCGTAGCCGTTCATTATCGGCATTTGAATATCCATTAAAACCAGGTCGTAATAACCGGGCGGGTGCTTCACGAAAGCTTCAACCGCGTCGCAACCGTCGGGCACCGTCTCAACCGAAAAGCCCGATTCTTCCAAAATGGTTTCGGCCAACATGCGGTTGAGTTCAATGTCGTCGACCAAAAGAATTCTGTGGCTGTGTTCGTCCGACTGAACAATTTCGTTGACAACTTCAGACGGCGCATCTTCGCGATAGATTTTGAACGGCAAGCCGACGGTGAAAGTCGTGCCGTTGCCTTTTTCGCTGACGGCGTCGATTGAGCCGCCCATTGCGTCGAGAATTTTTTTCGTTATCGCAAGACCGAGACCCGCGCCTTTGTGACCGCTTTGCGTCGACGTTTCTTCGCGTTCAAAGGTGTCGTACATGCGCGACATAAAATCTTCGCTCATGCCGCAACCGTCGTCCGCAACAATGAATTCGCAACGCACGTAGCCCGATTTGGAAGTTTTGCGCTTTTTGGCAATGATTTCGACGTAACCGCCTTCGTGCGTGAACTTTATCGCGTTGTCAATCAGCGCGGAAAGAACTTTTCGCAGGTTGACATCGTCGGTGCAGACGAGTTAGTCGGGCAAGTTCAGCTTAGTTTCAAGCGAAATGTTTTTGTCCGCCGCGGCTTTGGCGAAACTGTGCACGACCGTCATGACTTGTTCGGACAGGTTGCAAACTTCCGAGCGCAGGTGAAATTTGCCGTAATTGATTTTGCTCATGTCCAGCAAGTCGGTGACCAAGCCGAGCATTTGACGGTTTGATTCGTCGACTTTTTCCAGATACGTGCGAACGAGTTTCGGGTCGTCGAGGTGACGGCGCGCCAATTCCGTGAAGCCCATGATTGAATTGAGCGGCGTCAAAATGTCGTGCGAAATGTTAAACAGGAACGCGTCTTTGACTTCGCCGGCTTGCTTTTCGCGGTTAAGTTCAAGTTCCATGCGAAGATTTTCTTCGCGGAAACGTTTGCGTTCGGTGATGTCGCTGATAAAAACATAAAACGCGTCGCCGTATTCGGGGAACGTCGACAAGTGCCCGTAATCGTCAATCCAGCGAATTTCGCCGTCTTTGCGCGTGATTCGATATTCGACGTGATCGAGATTTTCGTTGTCGGGATTGGCAATCTGCTCTTCGATTGACGCTTGAATCGTCGCGAAATCGTCGGGGTGAACCATGCCGCGGAAAGTGTAGCCCGTCAATTCGCGAAACTCGTCGACATTCGCGCAACCGTAGATATTCAGAACTTCGCTGTTGACGTACAGAATTTTGAACGGCTCGGCAGCGGAGTAAATAAAAAATCCGCCCGGCACGTGTTCGGAAAACCAATTCAGCATCGGCAAAACTTCGTAAAGATACTTCTTGTCCAGAAAGTTGCTTTTGCTCATCACTGCACCCCAAGACCTGCAAAAATTTTTCCGCGCAATAATACCACACGTCGCCGAATTTGTACAAAAAATTTTTTCGGCACGCGACGGCTTGCAAAAATTACGGAGCGTGCTACAATTCGCCGCGTATCTCAAAAAGGAGTGTTGCGCATGTTGGTAAACACTGAAATCAAAGACCGCGTTTGTTACGTCGAAATGCAGAACGCCAAACGTTTCAACTGCCTCAGCGAAGAAATGTGCACGGATTTAATTGCGGCGGTCAAACACGGCTACGACAGCGAATGCGTCGGTATCGTCATCAAGGCGCAAACCAATCGCGGCGTGTGGAGTGCCGGTCACGACATTAAAGAATTGCCGCAGGACGGTTCCGACCCGTTGGCTTTTTACGTGCCGATGGAGCGGTTGCTTCGCAAAGTTCAAGACACGCCGATACCCGTCATTGCCTGCGTCAACGGCACGGTTTGGGGCGGCGCGTGCGACCTGTGCTTGTCGTGCGACATGATTGTCAGCTCAAAAAATGCGACTTTCGCAATTACGCCCGCGAAAATCGGCATACCTTACAACGCGTCGGGAATCATGCACTTCATCAATCAACTCGGCATGAACAAAGCCCGCGAAATGTTTTTCCTCGGCACGCCAATCACCGCAGAGGACGCGCTCAACGTCGGCTTGATTAATCGCGTTGCCGAAGCGGACGAACTCGACAGCGTCCTCGAAGAACATTTTCTTGCACCGCTGCGCAGGAACAGCGCGTTGTCGGTCAGTGCAATCAAGCGGCAGTTCCGAATTTTGAGCCGTGCCTCGACGGTTATCAGCGCGGAGAATTTTGAGCGAATCAACGCTTACCGCACACGCGTTTACGAAGGCGACGACTACAAGGAAGGCATCAACTCGTTTTTGGAGAAACGCCCGCCGCAGTACAAAGGCAAGGCAGCCGACCTCGACGGAAGCGCGTTTTGGAGTTAAAAGTTTGAAGTTATTGCCGCACGTTCAGATGTGTTCTTCCAACTTCAAAATTATGTCACGAAGTTCGGCGGCACGTTCAAATTCAAGGTTATGTGAAGCCTCACGCATTTCGGCAGTCAAACTTTTGACCAGGTTGCGTTTCTGCGCGGGCGACAATTTCTTGACCAGCTCGCTCGGCGACTTCTGGCGTTTGTCGGATTTTTTCAGCGGCAACTCAATCAGCGGTGCAATCGGCTTTTGAATCGTCTGCGGCGTCACGTGAAATTTCGCGTTGTACTCGGATTGAATTTGTCGGCGACGTGCGGTTTCGTCCATTGCCCGCCGCATCGAATCGGTAACTTTGTCCGCGTACAGGATGACTTTGCCGTTGACGTTGCGCGCCGCCCGTCCGATTGTCTGTATCAGCGACGTTTCCGAACGCAGGAAGCCTTCTTTGTCCGCGTCGAGAATTGCAATCAGCGACACTTCGGGCATGTCCAAACCTTCGCGCAAAAGATTTATTCCGACAAGCACGTCGAATTTGCCTGCGCGCAGGTCGTGGACAAGTTCCGCCCGTTCGAGTGTGACAACGTCCGAATGCATGTATTTGACGCGGATTTTCACGCCGCTCAGGTAGTCGGTCAGCTCTTCGGCGAATTTTTTCGTCAGCGTGGTGATTAAAACTCGTTCGTTTGCCGCGACGCGCAGATTTATTTCGGCGATAAGGTCGTCGATTTGATTTTCAAGCGGGCGCACTTCGACTTTCGGGTCAAGCAGTCCCGTCGGGCGGATTATCTGCTCGACGGTGTTTTGTGATTCGGCAAGTTCGTAAGCGGCGGGCGTCGCGGACACGAAAATTATTTGCGAAATTTTTTCGTTGAATTCGTCGAAAGTCAGCGGGCGATTGTCACGTGCGCTCGGAAGTCGGAAGCCGTTTTCGATGAGCGAATTTTTCCGTGATTGGTCGCCCGCGTACATTGCGCGAAGTTGCGGTAACGTCACGTGCGATTCGTCGACGACGGTCAAAAATTTTTCGGGGAAGTAATCAATCAGCGTGAACGGCGGTTCGCCCGCGTGCCGACCCGTCAAGTGCCGCGAATAATTTTCGATGCCGGAGCAGTAGCCCATTTCGCGAATCATTTCCAGATCGAAATTCGTGCGCTGTTCGATTCGTTGAGCCTCGATTAACTTGCCCGCCGCCGTGAAAGCTTGAACTTGCGCGGACATTTCGTCACGGATATTTTTTTCGGCGCGTTGCATGTCGTCGAAATCCGTCACGTAATGCGACGCGGGGAAGATGAAAACTTCGTCACGGCGACCGACAATTTTACCTGTCAAAATCTCGAATTCGGAAATTTTGTCGACCTCGTCGCCGAAAAGTTCAATGCGAATTGCCCGCCCGTTGTAGCCCGCAGGCGTGACTTCAATCGTGTCACCGCGCACTCGAAATTTGCCGCGTTCGATAATCACGTCGTTGCGTTCGTAACGAATTTCAATCAGCCGCCGAAGAATTTTGTCACGCGGAACGACTTGCCCGATTTTGACGTGCAACAGCAACTTGTGATAATTTTCGGGGCTGCCCAAACCGTAAATGCACGACACGCTTGCGACGATAATCACGTCGCGCCGCTCGAAAAGACTGCACGTCGCGCTGTGTCGCATCTGGTCAATTTCGTCGTTGATGGCGGCGTCCTTTTCGATGTACGTGTCGGTCGCGGCAATGTACGCTTCGGGCTGATAATAATCGTAGTAGCTGACGAAATATCCGACGTAGTTGTCGGGGAAAAAACTTTTGAATTCGGCGGCAAGTTGCGCTGCCAAAGTTTTGTTGTGCGCGATAACCAAAGTCGGCAGTTGAACCTGTTCGATGACTTTGGCGACGGTGAAAGTTTTGCCCGTGCCCGTCGCGCCCAAAAGCACTTGCGAGCGAAGTCCGTCCGAAATGCCTTCCGTAAGCGATTCGATTGCCTGCGGTTGGTCGCCCGTCGGCTGAAACGTTGAAACGACTTGAAATTTTTTGTTCAGCAAGATTTACACCTCGTTGACATTCAACAGCAACGGTAAATCCGGCCGTCATGGATGACGGCCGCACCGCCTGGCGCATTTCGCGTGATGCGAAATACCGCAGGCGCGGCTTTCTTTGGTTACTTTCTTTCGCCGCCGAAAGAAAGTAACACAACTCACACTTCGTTGGCGGTAAGCAATGCGTCGACTTTTAAATCCGTGCGTTTGTTCAGGTCAATAAATTCGCCTTTGGGAGTTTGCACGACGGGAAGAGCCGTCACCCGCGACGAATCCATGTAAACGATTTTCGCACGTTGCCCGTCGCTCAAGCCGACCCAGCTGCCGTTAATCGACTGCAAAATATTTTTCATGAACAGGATACAAAAACGCGTGTCGAGCTTGCCCGCCAAAACGTCGCCGTACAAAACTTTGATAATGTCGAAGGGCGAATTTCTTTTTGCGTAAGAGCGCGTCGTTGCCATTGCGTCGTAAATGTCCAGGAACGCGATAATCTTGCCGAAGTCGCTTATCTGGTCACCGCGCAGACGATTCGGGTAACCGCTGCCGTCGCAACGTTCGTGGTGGTGCAACACGCCGAGCAAAACGTCTTTGTGATTTTTCAGCGGCGAAACTTTCAACATGTCGTAGCCGTAATCGACATAACGGCGCACTTCCTTGAGTTCGTCGGGCGTCAACTTGCCGGTCTTGTTCAAAAGCGTCTTGGAAACTTTCATCTTGCCGATCTCGCACAGCAAACCCGACATTAAAAGTTCGCCGATTTTGTTCGGTTTGTAACGGAGCCAATACGCCATAATGCCCGCCAAAATGCCGACGTTAAGCGCGTGGTGGACGATATAATCGCCGTCGCGTTTCATGTTGTGAATTTGCGTGACGGCGGTCGCCCCGTCGCAAAGTTCGATGACATTTTTCGGATTGAGAATCTCCGCCAACGCGTCTTTGTCGAATTCGCCCGTGCGTGCGAAGGTGTAATAAAGATTTTGCGTCGCCTCGAAGGCCTCGTTGTAGCGTTTGACATAGGTGTTGTCGAGCAGATGTTCGTTGCCCGAAGCGGCGGGCTTGTAGTCGTCCTCGGTCACGTCAATGTAAACCGAAAAGACGTTTTTGCCGCGCAGTTTGTCTATCAATTCGGAAGTGAGTTTCGTGTTTTCCTTGAGAATTTCTGTACCGTCGAAGTCGCGCACGGATCGGCCGACTTTCATGCCGGAGCGCAGTTCGGTCACGTCGTAAGATTTAAGCATTTAATCGCCTCCTCGCCCGAATTTACGAATTTGTTCGCCGCAGATTATTTGCCGCGACGTGCAAAAATCCTGCGACGGTTACAAATTTCGTTGCGCGAAGTCAAGCGGACGTTTATAATCGTCGTCGAGGTGATTCGATTGAGCGACAAAAAAATTCAACGCAACAGCTTTGCGTCCTACGTACTGAAATATATTCAACTTTGCGTCGGCGCGGTGATTGCGGCTTTGGGACTTGAACTGTTTTTGATTCCGAACGAAGTCATTGACGGCGGCGTCGTCGGTCTGTCGATTATGGCGCAGTACATTACGGGCTTGCCGCTGGGCACGTTTCTTATCGCGTTCAACATACCGTTTCTGTGGCTGGCGTACAAACAAATCGGCAAAGATTTCGTTATCGCGACAATCGTGGCGATTATTTTCCTGAGCATTTGGTCGGAAGTCGTCGGCGAATACCCGAAAGTCACGAACGATCCGTTTCTTGCGGCGATTTTCGGCGGAATTATTGACGGGCTTGGCGTCGGCTTGATTATGCGTGCGGGCGGTTCACTTGACGGCACGGAAATTGTCGCCATTATCGTCGACAAAAAAACCATTTGGTCGGTCGGCGAAGTCGTCATGTTCATCAACCTGTTTATCTTGAGCGGCGCGGGCTTACTCTTCGGCTGGGATAAAGCAATGTATTCGCTGTTCGCCTACTTCGTCATTTCGCGCATGATCGACGTTGTCATCAAGGGTCTCGACGAAATGTATGCGGTGATGATTGTCTCGAATATCCCGTACGAATTGACCGACGAACTCAACACCAAACTCGGACGCGGCGTCACGCTGTTGCACGGCGAAGGCGGCTACACCCGTCAAAGCAGAGAAATTTTATACTGCGTCGTCACGCGTTTGGAGGTCGACAAGCTCAAGCGGATTGTTTCGGACATGGACGAACACGCGTTCATTACGATTTATCCCGTCAACGACATTGTTGGAGGTCGATTCAAAAAATCGGGTCACTGAAGTTTTACGTTACTTTCTTTCCGCGTGGAAAGAAAGTAACCAAAGAAAGACGCGCTTGCTATGATACATCCTGTATCATGCGCAAGCGATTGGCCGTCATCCATGACGGCCGATTACCACTGTAATTGCGTGTTGACGCGACGATAACGTTTAAAAAGCAGTAGCGCGAAATATTTCGGCAACTCAAAAGACCGTCCCCGAAAACCGGAGGCGGTCTTTTCGTCCGAAATTCTTCAGCCCGGGTAACCGGCCGAGGCCTTTGAGTTCGGAAAGGTCATAACCACTTTCTTAGCAGCCGTCGCAGCCAATGTCGCCTCTTACTACATCATCAAATGGCTCGACCGTCGCTGAGATGCGGCAACGATAGTTAGCGTTAATCTTTAAAACGCGCCGAAAAGTCCCGTCTCACCGGCGGGGCTTTTTCATTTGCGGTCGGAGCCTGCCGTTATCGCCGCGAACAGTGCGACGCCGCCGACAATCATCAGCGTGAAAATTGCAAGCGGCAAGTCCGTTGCGGGCGTGCCGAAAATGTGTTTCATCATGATTCGATCGCCGACTCGGTTCAGGTGAAGCCCGTAAGCTCCGACGATTGACAAAATCATTGCCGCCGCAAAGAACAGTTTGTATCGACGCTCAAAAAGTTTCGTCAAGCCGCTCGCGTTCAAAAATTTTCGCCACAGCTCCGACCAGTGAAAGCCGACGTGCAGTCCGACCAAAATCATCAGCAGGTACGGCAGCGCGACGTGCAGTTGATGAATCGTCATGTTGCGGCGAATTTCAAAGCTCACCGTGTCGACGAACAGAAAATTCGACATGCACACGCCCGTTGCCAAAATTATCAGCGCGCAGACTATCAACGCAATGTCCGTCGACAGGCAGAAAAATTTCCGTGCCGTGATTTTTTTCTTCAGCGACGTGAAGCGACGCCAATTAATCGCGACATGCAAGATTGTCAACGCGACGAATGCGACGCCGAAAATTTCGTGCAGATCTTTCGGCAGGTGATAAAAGCACATCACCGCGACGAACAGCACGAACAACAGCGCGTCAAGCAAAAGGCGAATCATAATTTCAGCCCGTCGAGCCAAGCTTTGATGCCGTCTTTGGACATGCCGTTCAAGCGTTGACCGTCGCGAACGTCGGCACCTTTACAGATTGAGCGCAGATTTTGCGTCGCGGAGTGAATGTCGCTGCCGCCGGACGTGCACACGGGAACAATCACCTTGCTGCTGAGGTTGACGCTTTCGACGAAGGTGTCAATAATTCGCGGTTCGGCTCCCCACCAAATCGGAAACGCAATCACAATCGCCTTGTACTTCGCGACGTTGTCGAGCGGATTTTTAATCGCGGGACGTGCGGCGGAATCTTTCTGTTCGACATTGGCGCGACATTTTTCGACGTGATAATCCAAGTCGTCGGACGTGTAAGCCTGCGCGGGTACAATCTCAAAAGTTTCGGCGTTCAAAATTTCGGCGACTTCCAACGCGGCGCGTTTGGTGTTGCCCGTGCAGGAAAAGCACGCGACGAGAATTTTATCGGTCGGCTTTTCGGCGGACGACGGTTTTTCTTCGGCGGAAGTACCGCAGGCAGTCATCAAGCAAACCGTCAACGCGGCGAGCAACGTTGCGAAAAATTTTTTCATGACGCGTGACCTCCGTC
>JAFVBP010000316.1 GCA_017479925.1 Selenomonadaceae bacterium
GACCGATACAGAATCTCGAACAGAAATCGCGTGCGTTTGTACGTGTGGAAAAGCCGCGCCGTGCGTTGGTTGAAGCTTGACACCACGGGCGTTTCTTCCAGGCAAACCGTGATGATGAATTGTTTCGTCAAGATGATTGACAGCGGCAACGTGTCGTAACTTTCCTCTTCGTAGACGATTGGGACGTTCGTCAAAATCATGACGGAATCGCCTTCGGAATCCAAATGCGAGCGTTCTTCTTCGTCGAGTGCGGCGCGCAAAAAATCCGGCTCCACCTGCGTGAGTGAGCTGACTTCGCGCAATTCATACGGCGTCGGGTCGATAATGTTTATCCACGAGCCTTTCTGCAACGTCTTGAGCGTCAACTTTTCCAAATGTCCCGACTCCTGCGATTTGTAGACCTCAACCAACGGTATCACCTGCCATTTCGTTCGCTGTTACTTTTAAAAAGTAACCAAACAATTTACGCGGCGCGACGTTATTGCAATTCAAACTTTATCGCCGCGAATCAAATTGTCAACAACTTCGTGTCGCAAGAAAATTCATAATACCGCCGCCCGCGTTTGTCAATACTTCGCACAAAATTTTGTCGTTGCGCACGACGACGCGTTTATCGACGATTGACACTTTCGGCGCGGACATCGTTTAAATTCTTTCGTTGAAGTTTGTTTTTTTTGAACTACTTTTTCTTTGCGTGCCCAAAGAAAAAGTAGCAAAAAGAAAGGGCACTCCTGCGCGGAGGGCGTTACCGTCTCGTTGCCGAAATGTTGTCGCTACGGTCAACCGTCTCGGCGTCGCATGATACATCCTGTATCATGCGCGACGCGGCGGCCGTCATCCATGACGGTCGGTTACGCTTGCGACCATCGCCGAATTGTCTGCAACCGTCGCCGAAATTGCGACCGTCAAGCCGAATCGTTTGCAGTTCAACCGTCGCTCTGATATAATCGCGCAGAAATTTTTCGCGGAAGGAGGCGCTTGTCACGGAAGCAAACTTTGCGCATCTGCACGTTCACACCGAATACAGCTTGCTTGACGGCGCGGCACGAATCGGCGACCTGCTCGACGCGGCGAAAAATCTCGGCATGACAACTTTGGCGATAACCGACCACGGCACAATGTACGGCATCGTCGATTTTTACAAGGCAGCCGAAAAGCGCGGTATCAAGCCGATTGTCGGTTGCGAAGTTTACGTTGCGGTGGAAGATTTTCTCAAAAAGACGGAAGTCGACGGCGTGAAATATTTTCATCTGGTACTGCTCGCCGAAAACGACACGGGCTACAGAAATTTAATCAAGCTTGCGACGGAAGCCGGCACCCGCGGTTTTTGGTATCGCCCGCGTGTCGACAAAAATCTTTTGCGCGCTCACCACGAAGGTTTGATTGCACTGTCGGCCTGCGTCGCGGGCGAAATTCCCCGTGCGATTCTCAACAACAATCTTGACCGTGCCGCCGAACTTGTCCGCGAATACGTCGACATCTTCGGGCGCGAAAATTTTTTTCTGGAAGTGCAAAATCACGGGCTTGCCGAAGAAGCCAAAGTTCGCGACGCGCTCAAAAAACTTTCCGTCGACATGAACGTCGGGCTTGTCGCAACGAATGATTTGCATTACGTACGCCGCTCGGACGCCGAATTTCACGACCTGCTTTTGTGCCTGCAGACGAACAAAACCGTCAAAGACGAGCACCGCATGAGATTTTCGTCGGATGATTATTTTTTGAAGTCACCCGCCGAAATGCGCGCTCTTTTCGCCGACATGCCCGAAGCTTGCGACAACACGCTCAAAATCGCCGAACGTTGCAACGTCAAAATCGATTTCGGCAAGTCTCAAATGCCCGAATTTCCGTTGCCCGAAAATTACACGGACGCCGCGACCTATCTGCGCGACCTGTGCAACGAAAAACTTCCCGCCCGATATGAAAACGTCACCGCCGAAATTCGCGACCGTTTGAATCGTGAGCTGGAAATTATTCACGGCATGGGTTACGACGGATATTTTTTGATTGTGTACGACTTCATCAACTTTGCGCGTCGAAATAAAATTCCCGTCGGACCGGGGCGCGGCTCCGCTGCCGGCAGTCTCGTCGCGTACGTGCTGGAAATTACCGAACTCGATCCGCTCAAGTACAACCTGCTGTTTGAGCGATTTTTGAATCCCGAACGCGTCACCTTGCCCGACATCGACGTTGATTTGTGCTACATGCGCCGCGACGAAGTCATCGATTACGTGCGCGAACGTTACGGCGCGGACAAAGTTTCGCAAATTGCCACTTTCGGCACCATGGCGGCGAAGGCGTCAATTCGCGACGTTGTGCGCGTGTTGGGCAAAAATTACGCTGTCGGCACGAAAATTGTCAACATGATTCCGAACGTGCTGAACATCACGCTTGACGAGGCGTTGAGCAAGTCAAAATCCCTGCGCGAAGAATACGACCATAATCACGAATCACGAAAAATTTTGGACTTCGCACGCAAACTCGAAGGACTTCCGCGACATTTGTCCGTGCACGCGGCGGGCGTTGTCATTTCCAAAAAGCCGCTCGACGAAGTTGTACCGTTGCAATTTTCCAGCAGAAACCTCGACGACGAACATTCAGGCGAAAAAATTCTCATCACGCAGTACGACAAAGACAAAGTCGAAGAACTCGGCTTGCTCAAAATGGATTTTCTCGGACTGCGCACGCTGACAATTGTCGACGAAACGATTGCCAACATCCGAAAATCACGCGGCGTGGAAATTGAGCTGTCGAAAATCCCGCTCGTCGACGAACTGACGGCGAAAATGCTTTCGGACGGTCAAACGGGCGCGATTTTTCAAATGGAGTCGCCCGGCATGACGAATCTTGTCAAAGACCTGCAACCGGCGGGCTTCGAGGACTTGATTCCGACCGTCGCGCTGTACAGACCCGGTCCGCTCGGCTCCGGCATGGTCACCGATTTTATCGCGGGACGGCACGGGCGCAAAGTCACCAATTACCTGCACCCGAAACTTGAACCGATTCTGCGCGAAACTTTCGGCGTGATTTTGTATCAGGAACAAGTCATGCAGATCGTTCAAACTTTGGCGGGCTTCACGCTCGGGCAAGCGGACATCCTTCGCCGCGCAATGGGCAAGAAAAAAGCCGACATCCTGCTTGCACAGAAGGCGAATTTCCTGCAAGGTTGCGCGACAAACGGCGTCGAACGCACGCTTGCCGAAAAGATTTTTGAGTTGCTCAGTCACTTCGCGGACTACGGCTTCAACAAGTCGCATTCGGCGGCTTACGCGTTGCTTGCCTGGCAGACGGCGTATCTCAAAGCGCATTTTCCCGCGGAGTACATGGCGGCGATTCTGTCGGCGGTTTCGGACGCGGACAAACTTTCGGCGTACATTGAACTTTCGCGGCAGTCGGGCATAAAAGTTTTGCCGCCCGACATCAATTCCAGTGAGGCGCATTTTTCCGTTGACGGCGGCGCGATTCGTTTCGGTTTGGCGTCGATTAAATCTGTCGGCAGCTCGACGACCGAAAATATCATCGTCGAACGCGAACGCAACGGCAAGTTCAAATCGCCGACGGATTTTTGTATGCGCGTCGACTTGAAAAATTGTCCGCGTCGCAGTCTTGAAAAGCTCGTTAAGTGCGGTGCCTTCGACAGCTTGGAACCGCGTCGCACGGCTCTGTTTAAATCGCTCGACCGCGTCATTTCGGCGGGTGCGCGACGACAGTTCGATCGCAAAGGCGGGCAGCAGAATTTGTTCGGCGACATGGAAGTTGATTTCATCCTGCCGAACGTCGACGAAAGCCCGAAGATTGAAATTCTTGCGTGGGAAAAAGACACTCTCGGCTTTTACGTTTCGGGGCACCCGCTCGACGATTTTCGCGAAAAATTTTCGGGACTCGTGACAAGTGCGCAAGTCAACGACGGCTCACTTTTCGGCAGGCGCGTCAAAGTCGGCGGTCTCGTCACGGGCGTGCACCAAATTATGACACGGCGCGGCGACCAGATGGCGTTCATGGATCTTGAGGCCTTCGACGGCAAAATTGACGTGACGCTCTTCACGAAAGTTTTCAACGAAACGTTTGGAATTGTCATGCCCGACGCGATTGTCGTCGTCAGCGGCAGGATTGACAGCAACAATGACAAATTTCAGATTGTGGCGGACTCGATTGTCAAAGCCGAAGATTACGCGCCCGATTTTTATTTGACGTTGCCCGCGCAGATTGACACGCCCGAAGTTCAAGCCGCGCTCAAAAAAATTTGTAACGCACACGCAGGCGACAGGTCAGTTATCGTCAATCGCGGCGGGCGTTGGAAGACGACGTTTTACAAAATTTCGGACACGCCCGAAGTTCGCGTTGCCTTGAAAAATTTGCTCGGCGAAGAAAATTTCCGTGCGTATTGACGATTGGCGTTGCCCGCGAAGTTGACGTTGCCCGCGACGATTGACGTTGCCCGCGACGATTGACGTTGCCCGTGACGATTTATTTCCGTGCGTATTGAGGAGGAACCATGAAAAAATTTTTGGCAGTGATGACGTTGATTGCGTTGATTTTCGGCGGTGCGCAGGCGGCTCCCGAAGGTCGAATGCCCGCCTCGGAGCTGATGCACCTTGACAGAGCACCGCAAGGCGAAGTTGCCCAACCGTTGCAGACTTTGACCAGCGAAAATTCGGGACTCAATCCCGGCTACTCCGTCACGCCGATTCAAAACACGCGACCCGTTGACCCGAACGACGTTTTGCCCAACGTCACGGCGACTTCCGCGATTGTCATTGAGGCTTCGACGGGGCATGTCCTGTACGAACGCAACGCCGATGCCCGAATGTTCCCCGCAAGCACGACGAAAATGATGACGTTGATAACCGCGCTCGAAAGCAAGCCGCTCGACGACATTGTCACCGTCGGACCGGGCGCGTACAATGCCGAAGGCTCGACGCTGTGGCTCGACGTGAACGAAAAAATTCCGCTCGGCGAACTGCTTTACGGCATGATGTTGATTTCGGGCAACGACGGCGCGATTGCCATTGCCGAACACGTCGACGGGACGGTTGCCAATTTCGCCGAACACATGACCAGACGCGCTCACGAACTCGGCGCGGTGAACACGAACTTCACCAACGCGAACGGCTTGCCCGACTCGAATCACTACACGACGGCGCGGGATTTGGCGATTATGACAAAGCACGGTTTTTCGCTGCCGAATTTTGAGACAATCTGCTCGGCGAAGGAAGTTTCATTTCCGTGGATTCACGACGACACGAAACTTTACCGCAACGAAAATCAGATGCTGTGGCTGTATCGCGGCGCGAACGGCGTCAAGACGGGCTACACGGAGGCGGCGGGACGTTGTTTAATCAGCGCGGCGAAACAAAACGGCGTGCAGTTGATTGCGGTCGTCTTGGACAGCCTGTATATCTGGAACGATTCGATTATGTTGCTCGATTACGGTTTCGGGCGCGTGTCCAGTCAAACGCTGATTAAGTCGGGCGATGTCGTCAAGACGTTGCCGATAATTTCGGGTCGACGCAAGTCAATGCCCGTCAAAACTGCGGGTGAAATTGTCATGCCGGTTTTTGCGGGCGACGATAACGCTTACGACATTGTTTACGACTTGCCGAACGAACTTTCCGCGCCGATAACTGCGGGCGAAACGATTGGCAAAATTCGCGTGACGTTGCCCGACGGTCGCGAGGCGGCTTCGGTCGACGTGGTGACGACGGCGGACGTTGAGCAGAAGTCGTTCTTCCGCCTGCTGTTGGACAAAATCAAAAGTTTATTCGCGTGAATGTTACTTTCTTTCCGCGTGGAAAGAAAGTAACCAAAGAAAGACGCGCCTGTGTATTTCGCATCACGCGAAATGGCACAGGCGGGCGGCCGACATCCATGTCGGCCTGAATTTTCGCATTACGTTTGGAGGTCTTTAACATGAGCGAAAGAATTACATTGGCGAACGAACTGCACCGCAAAGGTTACAGCTGTGCGCA
>JAFVBP010000317.1 GCA_017479925.1 Selenomonadaceae bacterium
ATTTCGGCGGAAACTGATATAATCGCGCCAATGCCGCACCTCTCGAAGGCGGTAACTCGACGCTTGCAGAGGGGAGGTGATACCGTGGAGATTATTATCCTGCTCGGCGTGACTGCGGTCGGCGGAACAATCGGAACCGTCATTGGCGGGCTGATCCTCGACTACATCCGCAACAGAACGAAGTAAGCGGCAGAAACAACTGACTTATTGCCCCGGACAATCGGAATCCTCAACCGGTTAGGCAAAACGAAGCCCCGCACAGTTCCTCACGCTGTACGGGGTTTTCGTTTTAGTGATATCCGTGGAACTACAATTCTTATCCTGCTCTTGTAATTCGGCACGGTCAATCTAACACAAGCCCGCCCGTTTGTCAACGACGCACGACACACGGCTATTTATTTCACAAGTTCGCGCAAGTTCGTCATGCTTGCTGTTATGTCGAACAGGTCGACGGGAAAAATCGTGACGTTGAAATCTTCGGCGCGATAACAAATTTCGTCGACGGTCGGCGGGCACAGCAGAAAAATTTTCGTCGCGCCGTAACGTTTCGAGTAAGCGAACATCTGATACATGTCGGCTTCGGGAATTTTGAACTTCCATTTCGCGTCCATGATGACGGTTTCGTCGCCCGTCAACAAAATGTCGGGCTTGAGCGTGTAACTTCGCGACACGTCGAACAGAAATTTTTCGCAAGCCTGCGCGGTGACGGTGAAACTGTCGGAAAAATTTTTTCGCACGTGATGAGTGACGAACGACTCGAACAATTTTTCCATTGGGAACAGCAACGCTTGAACTTTGTTCGCGCCCGCAAACGACGTGAAACTTTTGCCCGACAGGAAAATTTTCGTCCACTGCATGACGACTTCGTAACCGCGATTTTGACGGTCGATTGACACCGCCGCGAAGTCTTTGGCGAAGTTCGTCGACGCGTCAACCGAATCAAAGTCCGCAAGCAACCGCGTCGTCAGCCGAAAATTTTCACGGTCGCGTGTCATGCGCAAAAGTTTGCCGAGCGTCGATTTAATCAGGCGATTTTCGGGACGATTTAAGCCGTATTCGTCGAACGCTACGAAAAATTTTTCGCGGTGAGCAAAATTCGTGCGCACATGTCGCCCGATTAAAAGTTTGCCCTTGACGACGCGCAGATTTTCTTCGCGCCCGACGTACGACGACTTCAGCCCGCGTTTGACCAGTTGCGAAACCGTGTCCAAATAATTGCGTATGAAAATTTCGTACAGCGGTAACCGCGACGTGTCGAGTTCGGCGTCGAGAAATTTTTTGCCCGAAAAATTTTTCAGCGTGCGCAACATTTTCACGACAAGACAGCGCAATTCGTCGACAGATCCGTCAATCTTCGGCAGAATTTCAAGTTGAAAGCCGCTCGGCAACCGAATCACGCCGACATAATTTTTCGCTTGCACGTGACGCCAACCCAAGTCGAGGAATTCGCTTGCCGCCGCAAATTTAAATAACTCGTCGAAGTGCGGGCAGTCGTCGGCAAAAATTTTTTCGTATTCGCGAACGGTCTTCATAGCGCGTAACTCGTCGGGTCGTCGAAGGCGGCAACGTCAATCATGTAGCGAAATTTGCCGTCGATGTCGCCCAAAGTCGGCAACGGTTCGCGTCGAATGAACTTGTCGCCCAGCACAAGCCGAATTTGTTCGTAATCGTCGAAAAAATATTCTTGCAGTAGCGGAATGACTTTGTCGCGGAACACGGCGGCAACGTCGGCGATTGTCCTGCATTTGATGAAATACGCGTGCCCGATTGTGTGTTCACGGTCGAGCAACGTTTCAATTCGCGTGTTGAGCGTTTCGAGCATTGCGCGCAGGTTCACGCCGTCGACGGTGCTCAAAAGTTCGGGGCGCGGCATCATTTCGACGAAATTAAATCGGCGGCGCAACGCAGTATCGATCAGCGCGATTGAGCGGTCGGCGGTGTTCATTGTGCCGAGCAGGTAAACATTTTTCGGGACGGTGAAATTTTCGTGCGAATACGGCAACGTCGCTGAAAGTTCGCCGCGTTTGTCGTCCTCAATCAGCGTAATCAGTTCGCCGAAGATTTTCGAGATGTTCCCGCGATTTATTTCGTCGACGATAAAAACGACGTTTCCCGATTCGTAACGCGCTTCGTCGCAAAACTTTTTGAATATGCCAGGTGCCACGTTGTATGAAACATGTCCGAGAAAATCGTCGACGGTCGGTTTGATGCCTTCGATAAAATCTTCGTAGCCGTAGCTTTGATGAAACGTCACGAATTTGATTCGCCCGTCGGCTTTGAGTTCGTCGTATATTTCTTTTATGTCAGCATAGCAGTCTGAAATGAATTGCATCTTGTCATTTTTAAGAGCTTCAATAACATCTCCGTTTCCGCAAATCGCCACAGCATAAACGACTGTCAAAAAAGTTTTACCCGCGCCAGGCACTCCGTAAAGAATTTGATTGAGCGGAAAAATTTTTGGCGGCGGTTCGATATCCGTTTGGTTTTCAATATCTAGTTTGAAGACGGTTATATTGTTTCTTGTATGGAAATTAATCAGATGATTGTTTTTGAGGACGTTTTTTGCTTCATGAGTTGCTTCGACGCTATTCAAACCCGCTAACGACTGCAATTCTTGCACGCTCAGTTCAATTTCTGCAGGATAGCCACGTCTGTCAAACTCTGCAATTATTGCGAAGTATACCGACTGAACTCCCGCCGAAAATCGTTTTTGTCGGTTGAGCTTCTGAAAAGCGTTAAAGTAGTTCTCAAAACTAAAATCATGGAAAGCCACGTGTTCGCCTCCTCACAGCTCGACGAAATTTTTCAGGACGCGCAAACCGACATCGCCCGACTTTTCGGGGTGAAATTGCGTCGCAAAAATGTTTTCGCGCTCAACAGCGGCAGTGACGGTTTCGCCGTAAATCGTCGTCGCTGAAATGATTTTTTCGTCGTCGGGCACTGCGTGATAGCTGTGCACGAAGTAAAAATACGGCTTACCGCTCAAGCCCGTGAATAATTTCGAGTCGCCGAAGGTTATCGAATTCCAGCCCATGTGCGGGACTTTCAAACCGTCGGCGCGAATTTTTTTGACGTGTCCGCCGAAAATTTTCAGCCCGTCGACGCAGGGACTTTCCTCACTGCCCGCGAACAAAATCTGCAAGCCGACGCAAATGCCGAGAATTTTTTTGCCGTCCGTGACTTCGCGCTTGAGTTCGGGAATCAAGCCCGTTGCCGCAAGATTTTTCATGCAGTCGCCGAAGGCACCGACGCCCGGCAGAATAATTTTTTCGGCGCGTTTAAGGTCGTCGACATTGCGCGAAATTTTCACGTCACCGCCCGCAGCTTCGACGGCTTTGGCGACGCTGTGCAAATTGCCGACGCCGTAGTCAATCAAAATAATCATGTGGTCACCTCCGAAAAATTTCAGCTCGCGGCGATAACGTTTGAACGTTGACAACGACACGTCGCGAAAATTGTTCCGCCGCTTCTAAAGCGGCCACCTCCAAAGGAGTTTTTTTGAATGATAAAGTCTTCGCCGCTCTTGAGCAACAAAAATTTTCTGTACGCGACGGAATTTTTTTCGGGCATGTCGATTATGGCGGTCGAATTGGGAGCCGCACGCCTGCTCGCGCCGTATTTCAGTTCGTCGCAAATCGTCTGGACAATCATAATCGGCACAATCATGATTTCGCTTGCGTTGGGCAACGTGTGGGGCGGTCGCCGCGCAGATTCGGACGCCGATCCCGCCAAACTTTATCGCCGACTGATTTTCGCCGCGCTGTGGATTGGCGCAATTCCCGTGCTGGGCAAATATTTAATTCTCGCGCTTGCGGGCGTGTTAATCGTCGCGGTTGATACAAACCTGCTGATTTGGGCGGCATTTCTGTCGTGCGCGGTGATTTTTGTGCCGCCGCTGTTCGTTTTGGGCACGGTGACGCCGTCTTTGGTCAAGTACGCAACCGACAGCCTCGAACACAACGGGCGCGTCGTCGGAAATTTGAACGCGTTCAACACAATCGGCAGCATCATCGGGACGTTTCTGCCGACCTTCGTGACGATACCGACCGTCGGCACCGCGATAACGTTCCTGATTTTTTCGGGCGTGTTGCTGTTAATCGGCGTGATTTACTTCGTCAGCATCGGTGCGCGAAAAATTTTCTGCGCGGGAGCCGTGATAATTTTCGTGACGTGCGCGATTTTGGGCAACTCAAGCAACTTCGCGTTCTGGCAGAAAAATTTGCTCTACGAAGGCGAATCGATTTACAACTACCTGCAAGTTCGCGAAAATCCGCGTCAGATAATTTTTTCGACGAACGTGCTTTTCGGCGTGCAGTCAATCAAAGTCAAAGACGGCGGCTTGACGGGCTTTTATTACGATTACGCGCTGGCGGCACCGCTGTTGACCGACGGCAAAAAAATTTTGGTCTTGGGCATGGGCACGGGCACTTTCGCCGAACAATGCCGAAAATATTTCCCCGCCGCGCAGATTACGGGCGTCGAAATTGACGAAAAAATCACCGCGCTTGCCCGAAAATATTTCGCCTTGCCCGACGACGCCGAAGTTGTCACCTACGACGGTCGCGCATTTCTGCAGTCGGACGCGAATCGTTACGACGTGATTTTGGTCGACGCGTTTCAGGACATTTCGCCGCCGTTTCAGATGAGTTCGCTGGAATTTTTTACACTCGTGCGAGATCACTTGGTCGACGGCGGAATTTTGGTCGTGAACATGAACATGCGCGGCGGTCTCAACGATTGTTTGACCGACACAATCGGGAAAGTTTTGCCCGCCGTGCGCACGATTGACGCCAAAAACGTCACGAATCGAGTTTTGTTCGCCTCACGCGACGAAAAAATTTTCGACGAGCTTCGTGCCCGTGCCGAAAAGTTGTCCGACGACGATTTTTCGCGGCTGATGATTAGCGTTGCCGAAAATTGGCGTGAACCGACGCTTGGCGACGAAATTTTGACCGACGACCGCGCTCCCGTCGAACTTTTGAGTATGCGGGCACTCGACGCGTTGATTCAGCAACATCTGCGCTACTACAAAGAAATTTATCGCCGCGACGGTCTTGACGGTGTGTTGAACAGTTTTTGAACGTAAAAAAAATCCCGACGCGCTGTCGGGAAATTTTTTATATCGGTGACAATTCAACTGAGGTTTTCTTTTTCGACGAGCCTGTCCGCGCCGTAACGTTTGCGAAGGGCGGGCTTTTCGATTTTACCCGTGGCGTTTCGCGGCACTTCGGCGAAAATTATTTTCTTCGGACGCTTGTATCGCGGCAATTCGAGGCAGAAATTGTTGATTTCGTCTTCCGTGCAGGTGACATTGGGCTTGAGTTCAATAATCGCGGCGGAAATTTCGCCGAGTCGACGGTCGGGCAAGCCGATAACTGCAACGTCTTTAATCTTGTCGAATTTGTGCAGGAAGTCTTCAATCTGCACGGGATAAATATTTTCGCCGCCGCTGACGATAACGTCTTTTTTGCGGTCGACGAGGAAATAAAAGCCGTCTTCGTCTTGACGAGCCATGTCGCCCGTCAAAAGCCAATCGCCGTGCAAAACTTCGGCGGTCGCCTTCGGGTCGTTGTAATAGCAAGTCATGACGCCGGGACCTCTTACGCACAGTTCGCCAACGTCGCCGCGAGTGACGGTTTGACCGTGTTCGTCGACGATTTTGCATTCCCAACGATAGCCGGGCACGCCAATCGCGCCGACTTTTTCGACGTTTTCAAGTCCGAGGTGCACGCAACCGGGACCCGTCGATTCGCTCAAGCCGTAGTTGGTGTCGTAGTCGTGATTCGGGAAATATTTTTTCCAGCGACGAATCAAACTTGGCGGAACGGGCTGTGCGCCGATATGCATCAACCGCCATTGGTCAAGCTTGTAATTTTCGAGCTTCAAGTCACCGCGGTCAAGCGCGTCAACAATGTCCTGCGCCCACGGTACCAAAAGCCAAACGATTGTGCATTGCTCCTTCGACACGGTGTCAAGAATAATTTCGGGCTTCGTGCCTTTGAGCAGGACGGCTTTGGAACCCGCGACGAGACTGCCCATCCAGTGAAATTTCGCGCCCGTGTGATAAAGCGGCGGTATGCACAGGAAATTGTCTTCGCGACCCGTGCGGTGATGTTTCTGCTCCATTTGCGCCGCCTGCGTCAAAGATCTGTGCTTGTGCAAAATCGCCTTCGGAAAGCCCGTCGTGCCCGACGAAAAATAAATCGCGCCGAAATCGTCTTCGCTGATGCCGCCGACCATCGGTTTGACGGACGAACAATCGTCAACCATGATGTGATAACTTTCCGCGAAACTGGGGCAGTTGTCGCCGACGTAAATCAACAGGCGTCCTTTGCTCAGGCGTTCGGCGTTAATTTCGATTCGCCCGATAAATTCCGAGCCGAAAATAATCACGTCAACTTCAGCCAACTCCGCGCAGTAAAGAATTTCGGCGGCGTCGTAGCGGAAATTGAACGGCACGGCAATGGCACCGGCTTTGAGCACGCCGAAATAAATCGGCAGCCACTCCAAACAGTTGTACATTAGAATCGCGACTTTGTCACCGCGTTGAACTCCGCGTTCAATCAGCAAATTCGCGCAACGGTTGGCTTTTTCGTCGAAGACGCGCCAGGTAATTTCGCGACGATAGGGCGCAAACGAATTCGACTCAATCAGGCTGAATTCTTTCCAAGTCATGCGGCGACCGTCAGCGACGGCGGGATTCAATTCGACAAGCGCAACTTCGTCACCGTAGAGCGCGGCGTTTCGCTCCAAATATTCCATTACGGGCATTAAAATTCGCTCCTTTGCCCAAAAGTATCAAACGCGCCTATTCTACACCGTCACGGCGAAATTTCCAAACAAAAAATCCCCGACGCGTGCCGAGGTTGCAACGGCTTTGACCGTGTGATATATTTTCGACGAACTTGCGCGACAAGAAATTGTTGGCGGAGCGGTTCAATCAAGCCCCCGAAAAGGGGGACAGCTCATGTTCAAGTATATCGTTCGTGTGGTTTTGCTCACGGGTGCTATTCTTTGGGCACTGACGAAAACGGCCTCCTAAGGTGCAAACTTAGGAGACCAAGCTAACCGTTCAATGTAGTACACACATTACGGGGGTGAATCGCTTAAATCAGGTGCAGCGTCGAAAGACGCTTTCTTTTTTTGACGACGAAAATTTATCACGAGCAACGGTGCTTGTCAAGTTTTGTCAGCGGACTTGAGCCACGCGACGATATTTTTCCGCGACGACGGGATGTCACTCGAATAAATTTCCAGCGGCTTGAAAACTTCGGCGCGGGTCAAAGATTTCAACGCGTCAACGCTGTCACCGAAACCGCCGCCGCCGTGAGTAACAATCGGGAAAATTTTCTTGCCCGACATGTCGCAGCTCCGCAGAAAATTTTCGACGGGCTTTGGCAACGTGTGCCACCACAGCGGGTAAATCAAAACAATTTTGTCGAAAGCCGCAACGTCAGGCAAAGTTTTCAACGCGGGAAGTTCGCCCGACTCGAATTCGCGTTTGGCAAGCTGAACCGTCTGCGAATAATCGGCGGGATAAGTTTTCTCCGTGTGCAACGCAAAAATTTCGCCGCCCGTGACGCTTTGGACGAGTTCGGCGATCATCTGCGCGTTGCCGACAATTTCACTGCCGTCAAGCATGAGCGACGCGCCCGACACGGCGTCGACCTGCGCGGGAAAATCCGTGTTGCCGACGCGACTGAAGTACACGATTAAAATTTTGCCGTCGAGTTCGAGACGTTCGCCGCTCAAAATTTCTGCGCGATTGACTTTGACCGTGTGAAACCATCTGTCGACGTAAGGCAGCCCGAAAATTGCCGCGACCGCAAGCACGAATGCCGTCATTGCCGACACGTAGAAAATTTTCCCGTGCACGTAACGGCTCGCGTGAATCAAAATGTGCACGAATAACGCGAC
>JAFVBP010000318.1 GCA_017479925.1 Selenomonadaceae bacterium
GGCACAGGAAAATCGTCGGCTCGAAACGCGGATTGTTCGCGAACATGTTATAAAGCTTATCGCCGCACCAAGTTGCCGCATGATCCGTGACGAAAGCGACTTTGATTCGGTCTTTGCGCTTGAGTTCGGCAACGGTCGTGCGAAAAATTTTGTCCATCTGCGCATGAAAAATTTTCGGCGGCAAGCAACGCGACAGTTCAAAAAAATATTCGTAACTCATGCAGCGAAAATCGGCGAACGGCAAAACTTTCCGCTCGTAAAGCTCGAAAGTCAAAATGCTGTCAACTGCCCGTACACCGTCTGAATTCAAATTTTCGTCAGTGAAATAATTTTTGGGCAAAGGCAAGTCGAACAGGTCGACAAGCTCGAAGGCGAACAGATCTTTCAGCGCGGTCAAAATTTCCCGAAGCGTCGTCACGAACATTTGACGGCAACGGTCACGGACATTCGGCGCGACGGGCAAAATCACGCAGACGGCTTTGGTGTTGACTTGAGCGCAAAGTTTCAGATATTCGGTCAACGCGTCTAAATTTTCGTCGACGGTGCCGCCTTGAAACAAAACGTCGGGCGCAAGTCCAATCAGCACGAAATCAATCTTGCCGCGTTCGACGCGTGAAAAAACTTCCCGCGCAATCGAAAGACTTTGTCGCAGACTTTGCCCGTCGGCGGCGAAATTAGCACCGTGACTGCCCGCAGGCGTGACAAATTTCAAGTTGACGTTAGCTTTGACGGAACCGTCGCCCGTCACAAAAAAATTCATCGCGTTACCTCCGATTCACAGGACGCCTTTGGTCGACGGGACGCCCGAAATTTTGTCGTCGCGGTTGACGGCAATTCTAAGCGCGTGACCCAAGGCTTTGAAAATCGCCTCAACTTTGTGATGTGAATTTTTGCCGTACAGAATTTTGACGTGCAATGTCAAGCCGGCGTTGAAAGCGAAGGCGCGCAGAAATTCTTCGACAAGTTCAGTGTCGAAGGTGCCAATCGTCGGGGCAAGTTCGCCCGTGTCGCAGACCAAAAACGGTCGCCCGCTGATGTCCAAGCTGACCAAAGCAAGCGTCTCGTCCATCGGCAGAAAAAATGTCCCGTAGCGCGTGATTGAACGTTTGTCGCCGAGAGCCGACTTGACAGCCGCGCCCAACGAAATGCCAATGTCTTCGATGCTGTGGTGAGCGTCAACTTCCAAATCGCCCGCGCAGGAAATTTTCACGTCAAAAAGCCCGTGCGCCGCGAAAAGTTTCAACATGTGGTCGAAGAAACCGACGCCCGTCGAAATTTGAGCGTTGCCTGTGCCGTCAAGATTGATTTCAACGTCAACTTTCGTCTCGTTGGTTGAGCGATTGATTTTGCCGATTCGCATTGTCAAGCCTCCGTGAAAGATTTTATCGCGATTGAATCTACTTTCTTTCGGCGGCGAAAGAAAGTAGCAACGAAAGCCGCGCCCGCGTTAATGCATCCTGCATTAATGCGACGGGCGATTACGACCGTCATCCATGACGGCCGGTCAGCGTGTCTCCGTGAAAGATTTTATCGCGTTGAAAACTTCGTCGTTTTCGACACGCGTGCCGATTGAAACGCGCAGGCAATTTTTCAGCCCGAACGAATTCGGCGCGAAATATCGAATTCCGATATCAAGCGACTCCAAAAAATCTTTTAGTTCGGCGGCGCGTTCCGTGCGAAACAGGATAAAATTCGTTTCCGACGGGAAAACTTCGACGCCCGAAAGTTTTGCCAATCGCTCGGACATGCGGTTTCGTTCGGCAACGATCATTTGAATTCGCGGTACAAATTCGTCGCGCATTTGATAGACGATGTCCGCCGTCGCCAAGCTCAGCGTGTTCAGGTGATACGGCATGAAAGTTTTGTTGACCATGCGCGTGACGGCGGCTTGAGCGACCATGTAGCCGACGCGTGCGCCCGCCAAACCGTAAGCTTTCGAGAACGTGCGTGCGACAAGCAAATTCGGATGTTTGGCGACAAGATTGACCGCCGACCGACCGTAGAATTCGACATAAGCCTCGTCCAACAAAAAAGCGCAATCGAGCGACGCGGCAATTTTTTCAACCTGCGCGGGCGTCAAAGCGTTGCCCGTGGGATTGTTCGGGTTGCACACGACCGCCAAGCTCGCGCCGACTTCATGAACTTTGTCGATAAAGGCGTCAACGTCCAAATTAAAATTCGCGTCCAAGTCAAACGGCACGCCTTCGGATTCGGCAGCTTTGGCGTAGATTTTGTACATTGAAAAACTCGGTTGCGGAAAAACGACACGTCGACCGTTGCCGCCGAAAGCGTGAAAAACTTTTTCGATAATCTCGCTTGAGCCGCCGCCCAACAAAATCTGCGCGTCGTCGACGGCAAAATTTTTGGCGATCTGTTCAACCAGCGAATAATATTCCTCGTTCGGGTAACGGTTGAAAGCCGCGTGCGAAAGCCGATTCATCACGCGTTCTTCAACCAACGGCGGCAAATTGAGCGTGCACTCGTTCGCGTTGACTTTGACGCGGTAATTTTTTTCGACGCCGTCATACGAAGGCATCTTGTCGAGTTCGTCACGGTAATTGAGCATTGGCAGCACCTCGCAGAAAAAATTTCCCCGCATTATATCAGCACTTCGCCGCGTTGTTAAGCGTGAATTTCGCCGTCGCAAACGAATATCCGCCCGTCAAACAAGTGGCATAACAGTCACACGTTGCGGGCATTTTTCTTGCGCAAACATTTGACATATCAGTTGACAATCTATAAAATACTTTGGTATTCGATTAAAATTTTTGGGGGGTGAGTGTTATCGCTATTACAATCGCAGCAGTTATCGTCGCAATTATTCTCGGAGCTTTGGGCGGTTACACGGCGCGCAAAAGAACAGCCGAAGCGCAAATCGGTTCGGCCGAAGACGAAGCCCGCCGCATCCTCGACGAAGCCCGCGAAAAAAGCAACGCAGAAAAAAAAGAAGCCATCATGGAAGCCAAAGAAGAAATTCATAAAATGCGCCAGGATCTCGACCGCGACACCAAAGAACGCCGCAACGAACTTTCACGCCAAGAACGCCGCGTGGTGCAAAAGGAAGAGAACCTTGACAAAAAGCTTGATTCACTCGAAAAGAAAGAAATTCTTCTGACCAAAAAGGAGGCACGACTCAACGAGTCGCAGGCACAGCTCGACGCAATGCAGGAACGCGAAGACGCCGAACTCGAACGCATTGCACAGCTGTCCAAAGACGAAGCGCGAAACATTTTGATGAGCGAAGTCGAAGACAGTTTGAATCACGACAAAGCAATCAAAATCAAGGAAGTCGAAACGCAAATTAAAGACGAGGCGGACAAAAAAGCCCGCGACATTTTGAGCACGGCAATTCAACGTTGCGCGGCGGATCACGTTGCCGAAACTACAGTTTCCGTCGTCAGCTTGCCCAGCGACGACATGAAAGGTCGCATTATCGGTCGCGAAGGTCGAAACATCCGCGCACTCGAAACGTTGACGGGCATTGACTTGATTATCGACGACACGCCCGAAGCCGTCATTCTGTCGGGCTTTGACCCCGTTCGTCGCGAAGTCGCCCGCGTCGCACTCGAAAAACTCATTTCCGACGGTCGAATTCATCCCGCTCGCATTGAGGAGATGGTCGAAAAAGCCAAGCGCGAAGTTGATAATCGCATGAAGGAAGCCGGCGAACAGGCGACGTTTAAAGTCGGCGTGCACGGAATTCATCCCGATTTGATTAAGCTTTTGGGACGGCTCAAATACCGCACAAGCTACGGTCAAAACGTTTTGAATCACTCAATCGAAGTGGCGACGCTCGCGGGCATTATGGCAAGCGAACTCGGCGTTGACGTGAACTTAGCCAAACGTGCGGGACTTTTGCACGACATCGGCAAAGCGGTCGATCACGAAGTCGAAGGACCGCACGTTACAATCGGCGCGGATTTGGCGAAACGTTACCGCGAAAACAAATTCGTAATCAACGCAATAGCCTCACATCACGGCGACGTTGAAGCCACCTCCGTCGAAGCGATTTTGGTCGCGGCGGCGGACGCGGTTTCGGCAGCCCGCCCCGGTGCACGTCGCGAAAGTTTGGAAATGTACCTCAAGCGTCTCAAAATGCTTGAAGAAATCGCCGAAGGTTTCGACGGCGTCGAACGTTGTTTCGCCATTCAAGCCGGTCGCGAAATTCGCGTCATGGTCAAACCCGACAAAATCGACGACGCGCAGGCAACTATCCTCGCGCACGACATCGTTAAAAAAATCGAGAAAGATTTGGATTATCCCGGTCAAATTCGGGCGACGATCATTCGCGAAGTCCGCGTTGTCGACTACGCGAAATAATTCAATGCGTAATTCGTGAATAACAATGCGTAATGCGTAATGAATTTCGGAAGTTACGCATTGCGCATTAATAATTTTCGTTTGACTAAGGGGGGTTAGAGCGGTGTTTGATTTCTTGAAGAAGACGAAGAAACCCAATCCCGACGCCAGCAGATTGTTGGCATCGATTCTCGTGGTGTTTCCCGCCGTCCAGTCGGTGACTTACGATTCCAAAGACGAGACGCTTGAATTCTCCTTCGCGTTGAACGGAAAGTTTTCCAAAGACGACATTGAAGACTTTTTGTCCTACGTGGCAGAGTCGGTTGAAACTTTTCATCACCTGGAAGGTCTCGGCGGCGCGAAAATTGAGCTGAACGTCGAAGGCGTCTACGGCACCTGTTTTTTGAACGTGCGGCGCGACGTGGCAACGTTGACTTGTCGGGAACTGTCGCTTTTGACGGAGCTTGCGTTCAATTATTTCGGCGACAGGTTAATCGAAGAGTACGACGGCAACATTCCCGACGAGGAATATCTCATCGCGCAGGAAGATTATTTGGAGCAATGCCTCAACAACATGCGTCAACTGCGCGTCGAAGGTCGGCTTGTCGGCGTGCGCGAACGAGAGCGCGTCGTCGTTTATGCTCGCTGAAAGGGTGAATTTTTTTTGCGAATTTTGATGGTCGGTGACGTTGTCGGCAGACCGGGCAGATATTTTTTTATGGAGCAGACACCCGAACTCAAGCTGTCCAAAAATATCGACATGGTTATCGTCAACGGCGAAAACGCCGCGCACGGCAAAGGTTTGACGCCGCAAATTTTCGACGAACTGATTCGCGGCGGCGCGGATGTCGTCACGAGCGGCAATCACATTTGGGACAATTCCAACGTCATGCAGATTATCGACACGGAACCGTTTCTGCTTCGACCCGCGAATTATCCCGAAGGCACGCCCGGCAAAGGTTTTTGCATTTGCCCCGTCGGCAGGAAAAAAATCGGCGTCGTCAACTTGGCGGGACGAACTTTCATGCAACCGCCGTTGGACGACCCGTTTCGTTTGGCGGACAAAATTTTGAACTTTATCGGCAACCAATGCGACGCGATTTTTGTCGATTTTCACGCGGAGGCGACGAGCGAAAAACTTGCCTTCGCGCACTACGTCGACGGACGCGTCACGGCGGTTGTCGGCACGCACACGCACGTTCAAACGGCGGACGAAAAAATTTTGCCGCAAGGTACCGCTTACCTGAGCGATTTGGGCATGGTCGGCGTCGAAAATTCAATCTTGGGCATCGAAATTGCGCCCGTGATCAAAAAATTTTTGACGGCGCGTCCGAGTCGCTTTGAAGTAGCCGCGGGAGCCTGCATTTACTGCGCATTGCTAATCGACATCAACGACAAAACGAACAAGCCCGTCAGCGTCGAGCGAATTTTTATCAAGCCGTGACGAAAATTTAAACTTGCCTTCGCGCATTACGTCGACGGACGCATTACGGCGGTTGTCGGCACGCACACGCACGTTCAAATGACGAACGAAAAAATTTTGCCGCAAATTTTGGGCGACACGGGCGCAGTATCAACGGGCGACCTCGGTGCACTGTTTTTGGATGTGGATATCCGCTTTTTCGGCATGTTGTCGAATCAACGCTGTCGCAAAATTTACAAAGACCGGCAAGGCAATGACTACGTCGGCGGACTGCCCTGCTACAGGCGAAAATTACTCGGCGGCGCAACTTTTGTCGGCGGCGCATTCAAATTGTTCCTCCGCTTTCAAAGCGGGTCTTTGCTCGGTCAAAGAAAGTAGATCCTAAAAGCAATTTGCAGTTAGGAATTAGAAATTATTACGTCGACGACGGCAAACGTAAATTTGACCGACATGGATGTCGGTCGTCGTTCGCGCCGCGATACAGGATGTATCGCAGCGAACTGTTTTCTTTTGCTACTTTTCTTTTGCGCCAAAAGAAAAGTAGATAAACCCGCAGTATTACAATTAGCAATAAATTATATGCCGCAATCGTTGCGGGAAGTGAAGGATTTCATTTACGCGTGAAGAATTAACAAGGAAAATATTTTAGACGCAGAAGGAGCCGCAGCAGGTAGAAAACCACTACAACACCAAAATGCAACAAGGGAGGAGGAACAATCATGGAAGTTTTAAAGGTATCAGCCAAATCTAACCCCAATTCCGTCGCCGGCGCACTCGCGGGAGTCATCCGCGAAACCGGAAGTGCCGAGATGCAGGCGATAGGTGCCGGAGCGCTGAACCAAGCGGTTAAAGCGGTTGCCATTGCACGCGGCTTCGTGGCACCGCACGGCGTAGACCTCATCTGCATTCCCGCTTTCACGGACATCGAAATCGACGGGAGCGAACGCACTGCAATCAAACTTATTGTCGAACCGCGTTAATTCCGTGTCTACACTCATCCTGATTCAAAAATCGACACAAACTTTTGTGTTACGGAGGTAAAGTTAATGGCCGGCGATTTGCACACCCACACGAGTTTTTCCGACGGCTCTTTTGCGCCCGAAGAACTCGTCGCGGCGGCCAAAAAAATCGGTCTGAGTTACCTGGGCATCACCGATCACGATACGGTTGACGGCATACGTCACCTGTACGAAAACGGGCACTTGTCGGACAGAAATATACACATCATCCCCGGCGTCGAGTTGAGCGCGAATCACCTCACTCGCGACGTTCACATCGTCGGCTACAATATCGACATTTACAACGCCGCTTTGATTGAAATGCTCGAAAAAATTCAGGAAGCGCGCTGGGAACGTTTCAGCCGAATCGTCAAAGTTTTGCAAGACAAAAAATTCGGCATTCGCGAAGGCGACATTCTCAAAATCGCCGATACAAGCCGCTCAATCGGTCGGGCACACATTGCACGGGCTTTGGTCAAAATCGGCGCGTTCAAAAGCGTGCGCGAAGCCTTCGACAAAATGTTGGGCAAAGGCAAACCCGCCTACGTGGAACGCTACCTGCCCGAAGTCGACGAAATTATCGACGTGATTCATCATGCGGGCGGCAAAGCAACCCTTGCGCACCCGAAACTTGTCGGCGACGACGCTTTGGTCGAGCAACTGTGCACCAAAATTGACGGGCTGGAAGTTTATTACCCGTGTCACAGTCCCAACGACGTTCAAAAATACGCCGGTCTTGCTCAAAAATACAATCTGCTGGTTACGGGCGGCAGCGATTTTCACGGCACGTCCTCCAGATTCGTTAAATCGCTCGGTGAGTTCACAATCAGCGACGAACTTGCCGCAAAATTTTCGTCAAGCCTGAACCTTAGATTCGATTAACGGCATTTGCTGACTTGAACACAAAAAATCCCCGCTCGATTGAACGGGGAAATTTTTTTGTCCGAAAATCGGTTTGTTCGTCAAATGTCAGCGTCTGTAACCGCCGCCGCAACCGTAACGACCGCAATATTCGCCGTCGCTGTTGTAGCAGTAATTGCCGTCGTTGTCCGACGCGCAGTAGTAATTTCCGCGGCAGCACATGTTTTGCGTGTCAAGGTCGCTTGCCTGCGCGAAATTGCCGAAGCCAAAAATCATCACGGCAGTCAACATGCCGAAAAGAAATTTCTTCATGCTATCAAACCTCCAAACTTCAATCGCTGTAAACTTGCCTAAGTTCGCGACGGCGACATTATAGCACCCGCGTTTTAAATTGCAAGTCAATGTTTGTCGCCGAATTTCCACGCCCAAACAATCAGCACGACCGCCAAAATCACCGAAATGACGATTCGCCAGTAACCTTCCTCGTGTAAAATCGCGTCGTGACCGATTATCGCCTCGATGCTCGTCGACGGGAACTTGCCGACAAGCGACGCCAAAAAGTAATCGCGCAAGCTCAGCGAACTCAATGCACCCGCCGCGTTCAAAAGTCCGCTCGGCACGTACGGCACCATTCGTGCAATCAACATGACCTTGAAGCCGTTTTTGGAGCTGTACTTGTCGATTGAACTCAATTTTTGACTTTTGGCGATGATTTTTCGTGCCGAATCGCGGAAAAAAAATCTCAACAGCTGGAAACTGATCGTCACGCCGACCGTTTCCGCCACGACCGACAGGACAATTCCCGGCACAATCCCGAAAATCAGCGTGTTCGCCGTCGAAAAAATTATCGCGGGCGGAAAGCCGATTGCGTTGACGAACAGCGTCAACAGGAAGCTGAACACGACCGCCAACGAGCCGTAGCTCGCGATATAATTTGCCGTTTCGACGATGTCACCGCGTGCCAAAAGTGCGCAAACTTCGGGCAAAAATTCGGGCGCGGCAAGGTGAATCGTCCCGAACAGCGCGACGATTAACAGTGCGGCGACGATTTTGACTCTGAACATAAATAATTCCTTCCTCGCGAAAAAATCAAGCGGCGACATTATATCACGTCACGCAGAAATTTTTTGCGGTCGGAAAACATTTCTGCTATCATGACGGAAAAATTTTTCCGAGGTGAGTTGATGAACTGCGGCTTGATAATCCCGACGCTCAACGCGGGCGAACAATTCCGAACGTTGCTTGAACAAATTTGCGCGCAAAAGTTGCCGACACGAAAGTTAATCGTCGACTCCGAATCGACGGACGACACGGTTGCGGCGGCGAAAAGTTTCGGGCTTGACGTGCTGACAATCCCGCGAAAATCGTTCAATCACGGTGCGACGCGGCAATTCGCGCTTGAACGGTTGCTGAAAACTTCGCCGCTCGACGTGATAATTTTTTTGACGCAGGACGTTTTGCTCCGCGACGAAAATTCGCTTGCGGCACTGGTAAAAATTTTCGACGCGGATTCGACGGTCGGCTTAAGCTACGGGCGACAACTGCCGCATGCCAACGCGACTAACGAGGCGAAATTTTTGCGTGCGTTCAATTACCCGCCCGAAAGTCAACTGCGTTCGTTTGACGACAGAAAAATTTTCGGGCTGAAAACGGCGTTCGCATCGAATTCGTTTGCCGCGTACAAAATTTCCGCCTTGCAAGATGTCGGAGGTTTCCCGTCGCACGTGCCGCTTTGCGAAGATATGTTCGTCGCCGCAAAAATGTTGATGCACGGTTGGAAAATTTTTTACGCCGCCGACGCGCAGGTTTTTCATTCGCACAACTACACCGCCGCGCAGGAATTTCGTCGTTACGTCGAAATCGGCAAATTTCACGCTCAAGAGCCTTGGATTCGCGAAACTTTCGGCTCGGCTGAAGGCGCGGGCAAAAAATTCGTCGTCATGAAGTTGAGCGCGTTGGCAAAAAAAAATCCCCTGGACTGCTTCGGTGCAATCTTCAGGGACGCCGCGAAATTTTTCGGTTATCGGCTCGGTCGCTTGAAGTCGTGAGCAAATTCGCGTTGCCGTAATACGGTCGTCACGGATGACGGCCGCCCGGGGTTTTTCGCGTGATGCGAAAATCCCGGGCTGTTTTCTTTTGGCAACGTGGACGTTGCATCCAATTGGTTCAACGTTGTCGCTTCAATTGGCGAGGCGGTCAAACCAATTGTTCCCCCGCTTTTAAAGCGGGTCTTTTGCGCCAAAAGAAAAGTAACATTCAGTGCTTCTGCCAGCCGAATTCCTCGAAACTCTGTCGCCAAGCCGTGCGTTCGTAAAAATCGCGCATGGTCTTTTGAGCCGTGTTGAAAATCGGCACACGCTCCAACGCGAAAAAATTACTGCCGCGGTCGACAATGCCGTATTTAATCGTGAACGCGCCTTTGTAGCCGACATCCTGCGCAATGCCCGCGATATGCAGGTTGTACGTGCCCGTCGGGTACGCCAAAAATTCAATCGGGTGACCGAGGTTTTCTTCGAGCAAAGTCTTCGAGTTCAAAAGTTCGCTGCGAATTTCGTCGTCGGGCAACTCCTCAAGTTTCGTGTGGTGAAGCGTGTGCGATTCGACGGTAATGCCGGCCGACTCCATCTCCTTGAGCTGCTCCCACGTCATGTAAGCGGGATTCGTGCTCGTGAACGCGGGAATTATAAAAATCGTCGCACGCAGACCGTATTTTTTGAGTATCGGGAACGCGTTCGTGTAATTGTCGACATAGCCGTCGTCGAAGGTTATCAGCACGGGCTTTTCGGGTAATTCAATTTCGCCGTTGAGTCCCGCATAAAGTTCGTCGGGCGTTATCGTCACGCAACCCGAATCCGCAAGATATCTCATCTGCGCGTCGAAATCGGCGATTGGAATTGCAAGCGGATTGTTTTTGTTGTCAACCTGGTGATAGTTGAGCACCAAAATTTTGGGATTTTCGACGATGTCGGCGATGTCGTCGATTTTTTGTGCCCGCGAAGTTAAAATTCCCGTCGTGACAATCGCCGCAATCAAAATCAGCGCGAAAAAAATTTTCTTCATGTCAATCGGCGGGACGTTCGCCGCTTTTGCCCGTGAACTTGTGATATTTGCCGCCCTTGCGACGGTTCACCAATTCGGCGAAAAGTTTTTCGGGCTGAATGCCGTGCCACGCAAGCAAAACCAGGCAGTGATACCACAGGTCGCCCATCTCGTACAAAATCTGGTCAACGTCGTTGTTCTTCGACGCGATAACCGTTTCGACAGCCTCTTCGCCGACTTTTTTGAGAATTTTGTCGTGCCCCATGTTGAAAAGATAATTCGTGTAGGAGCCTTCGACGGGGTGACGCTGCCGGTCTTTGATGACCGAATAAAGTTCGTACAGCACGAGCGACAGATTTTCGGGCGGTTGGTCGACGACGGCGGGCAAATTTTTGTTTTCGTCGAGTCGGCGTCCGCTGAAGCACGAGTAAGTTCCCGTGTGGCACGCGACGCCAGTTTGATGCACGCGAATCAACAACGCGTCGCCGTCGCAGTCGTAAAAAATCGCTTTGACGCGCTGGACGTTGCCGCTGGTTTCGCCTTTCTGCCACAAAGTTTGGCGACTGCGGCTGTAAAACCACGTGAAACCCGTCTCGATTGTCTTTTGGAGCGATTCGGCGTTCATGTAAGCGAGTATGAGGACTTGCCCGCTGTCGTCGGCCTGCACAATCGCGGGAACAAGCCCGTTCGCGTCAAACTTGATCTTGCTGATGTCGATTTCCATATAAAAGGCCTCCTTTGACGCAAACATTGTAGCAAAAATCTTCCGCGGCGGCAAAAAATTTTTGCCACTTTAAGCAACAAAAAACCGCCCGACCGCAGCCGAGTGGCAAAATTTTTCAGCTCAACAGATACAGCACGACGATTGCGCCGATTGTCCACCAAAGCCAATTCGACGAATTGCGGTTGACAGCTTCGCGCCACTCGGCGACCCGTTTGTGTGCAAGCATAATTAATTTCGCGTCACCCGAATCACCGGCGTACGGCAAAGCTTTTTGGAACATTTCAAACGCCAATTCGGGATACGGCGTCCACGTCATTGCCGCGCCCATTTGAAGGTAAATTGACGCCGCCATCAAGTTCAAAAGTTTTAACTCGTCGGGCTTGTAACCTTGGCGGTTCATGAATTCGCGCAAAATCGATTCGTGTTGTGCCTTGAATTGCGTGTGATAGAACTTCAAATTTTGTTGCTCGGCATACTTATCGAAGCGCACGCCACGTTCGATTGACCGCTTAATCGCATCAAGCGCGGCTTTTGCATCCAAGAAAATTCGCGACGGTTGGTTTGATTTCGCTTTCTCCAGAAACGCCACGTCTTTGCGAATTTCGTCGGCAAGTTTTGGCAGATACGAAAATTTTTCCGCAAGCAGGCGCGTGATTTTCAACGGGTCGTCGACAAGATCTTTTTCGTTGTACAGGTCAATCGCCGTCGCCCGCACAGCATAGAAAATTTCTTCGCTGTCGTCGAATTTGTTCGTGCCGAGCAAGATTGAAAATTCGTCAAGCGGTTTTCGCGCACGCACGAACTCCGTAACGTGAAACGCCAGATCGTCGAGAGAATTTTTGTCCGCGTCGGCTTTAATTCGTTTCAGTAAGTTGGAAATCTGCTTGCTTGTCTCGTCAAGGGACGCCGTCATTTCGAGTTTGTAGCTGTCGAAAAAATCTTCAACGACGACGCCGAAATTGCCCGCCGCCAGCTTGTCGACAAGGAAATTTGCGAAACTCACGCGCATTTTTTGATTGGCACTCTGAAATTTGTCGTGAATCTTCGAGCGAATCTCGTCGCGCAGATTTTTCAACTCGTCGGCAATGGCTTTGGTGTCGTTGACGGCGGGAAATTTCGACTTCGCACGCGCCGCGTTAATTTGTTGTCGAAGTTCTTCGGCGTTCAATGCTGAAAATTTTTTGTCGACGCGCAGGACGTCTTCCGACAAATTTTCGATGTCGATGTTTTCGCCGACAAGTTGGCGCACTTCGGCGGCAATTCGTTTTCGCGGATTGAGCAGAATATCTCGTGCCTGCGCGAAAATTTTTTCGTCGTCGGGCTGAGCGAAAGCCAAATCGTCCGCCGCGTCAACGATTGTCGTCTTCGTGTCGTGAATCGAAACGTTCAGCACGCGGAACGGATTTTCTTCAAAAGTCAAAGCCGCGTCACCGCCTCAAGCTTTGGTGATGTTGGTCGACAGGAATTCGTCTTCCGTGTGCCCGCTCAAATGCAACAGCCCGCCGATAATCTGCCGCAGTTCGTCGAAATCTTTGCGCGCCAAAGCCGCGTTGCCCGCCTGCACCAGCCGATAAAAACTTTCGCGGTCGGTGACGTTTTCGGGATGTTTGGCAAGCTGATTGAATTTGTACGCGATAAACTCATCGTCGCGAATGAGCAACAGGAAACACAGGTGACGAATTTCCGCAAACGTGTCGTCGAAGGCGGTATCGTCGCGTTCAATCAAAGTTTCCGCCCGCGTAAAGAGCGTTTCAAGTTGTTCAATCTCCTGCGGCTCGGCGAAACGTTTCAGATCTTTTTTGTAATAGCCGCGCAAACCGTTCAAGTCACTGCGGCGAATGGTAAATTTATTTCGTTCGCGAATGTCCGCCAAAGTTTTGCGTGCGGCGGCAAGTTGTTCTTCGAGGTGCTTGAGTTTTTCGGCGTCGTGGGTGGAGTTGTCCGCACTTATCGCTTCGCTTGCAAGGTCGCCCGCCGCTTCAAGTTTTTCGTAATCGTCGTCGTTGACGGCAGAGCCGATGTCGCGCACGCGGTCAAGCAACTTTTCGCCGTCGCGATTGACTTTGTGCGCCTCTTTGTTGAAGTCAACCTGCGCGTCTTGGCGAACGTAAAAGTTGCCGTGAAAATCTTCTCTGATGGCGGGAATTTCAATTTCGAGCTTGATTGAGCCGGCGTCGTCGAGCGTGTAGTTGCAGATAATTTCTGCGCCTTCGACGATCGTGCCAAAGTCAAAATCCGTGCCGGAACCCGCTTTAAAAGCGGGGGAACAATTTCGCGCCGCAACGTTGACGCCGTTCAAGCGTTATTGCCGCGTTCCAATATTGCAGAAATTTCGTGACGCGTCCAAAAAAAATCGCCCGACTTGTGCCGAGCAGTTAAGTTTCTGTCGTCGAGTTTCGTCGAGACGACAACGTCGAATTTGCGAAAAAATTGCGGGTGACACCGGTTGTTCCGCCACTTTTAAAGTGGTCGCCGATTGAGTGAGCCGCCAAAAGTCCGCCGACGTTCGCGTAAGTTTGCGTGATGACAATCGTGTCGTTTTCGAGGAAAATCGAATCACCGCCGCGGTCGAAAACTTCAACGCTGAATTTGTTCTCCCCGCGTTTGTGGAGCGGAACCGCGATAATTTCTTTGTTTCGCAACGTGACGAGACCGGAATCCCAGCCCGTGTCAAGCGACGAAATTTTGAGCGTGTAGCCGTCAACTTCGCGTTTAAGCACAACGGCAATGCGGGCTTTTTTGTCGGGCGTGCGTGATTCGTAGCGGAAACTCAAACCAAGGTCGCCGTCGCTCTTGATAACTTTGCGGGTGTCTTTGCGTTCGTGTTCGTCGGAATCCCAATTAACCGCTTCGGCAAAAATCGCCGCGGCAACGTGACGTTGCATCCAATTTTCGCGCCGCAACGTTGATGCCGTTCAAGCGTGTTCGTCGCGTTCCGACGTTGCTGAAAACTTTCGTGACGCGTACAAATAAAAAGCTGCCCGACTTTTGCCGAGCGGTGAAATTTTTTGCCGTCAAAATTCGTCGAGGCGACAACGCTGAATTTGCGAAAACGTTGCGGGTGACACCAGTTGTTCCGCCGCTTTTAAAGCGGCCGCCGTTTTCGTCCTTAAAGCCTGTCTCACCCGTAATGGTCGTCTCGTCACTTGAAGATAGCTCAATCTTCGAGTCTTCGGACGCGTGTGTAGCTATCGAGCAAAGTTTTTTGTATTTGTCGAGCGTCTGCCACTTGTCGGGCAGGGAATAATTGTCTTCGAGCCACGGCACGACGAATTTGTCGAACAGAATCCTGTCGAAGTCGCGCCCGCCGCACATGGTCAAGCCGCCGTTCGCCAAAAAGTTCACCTTGCCGGAAATGCGTTCGGCAACCGAAACGTCAAGCGTGCCGCCGCCCAAGTCAAAGAGCAGAAAGTTGCCGTCGGACTGATTGTCCTTCATGACGCGCAAAATCGCGGCAACAGGCTCCTGCATGAGTGCGACGTTGCCGAAACCTGCCATTTTCGCGGCGTCGACGGTGGCGGCGTTCTGCATTTGGTTAAACGCGGCGGGAACCGTGATGACCGTGCCCGTTTCGTCGCGGTTTGCACGAATTTCGTCGGGCAAAATTTTGAACAGTTCGCGGCAACGTGACGTTGCATCCAATTTTCGCGCCGCGACTCTTCGATAGATCAAGCGTTATTGCCGCGTGCCGACAGTTGCAGAAAAGTTTCGTGACGCGGACAAACAAAAATCCGCCCGTCGTTTGCCGAGCGGTCAATTTTCTGTCGTAAAACTTCGTCGAGGCGACAACGCTGAATTTGCGAAAACGTTGCGGGTGACACCAGTTGTTCCGCCGCTTTTAAAGCGGCCTCCGCGTTTGACAATTTCCGCCGAGTTCGCGAGTTTAATCGTCGGCTCAAGCATAGTTTCGACGATTAACTGTTCGTCCGCCGCGAAGTCCGCAAGATTTATTGGCGTGACGGGCAAACCCGTTTCAAACTCCGAGCCCGTGAAGTCAATGACCTCCACGCCGAAATTTTCCGTCGCCTGCAGAAATTTTTTGTCGAAGCGTGCGACTTGATTGGAAATTTTCTTGCGCAACTTTTCGTCGGTGACGTGTGCCGCCAAATTTCGCGTGAACTGATTGAGCCGCCAACTTTCGGACAGTAATTCTGCGACGGCTAAAATTTTTTCGTCAAGCAATGTCAAAACCTCCCGCAAAAATTTACGTCATTGTAGCGAAAATGTTTCCTCTGCGCAATAAAAAAACCGCCGACCGAAGTCGACGGAAAATTTTCTTTGACACGTAACGGTAATTCCGGCCGACATGGATGTCGGCCGCCCGCCTGTGCCATTTCGCGTGATGCGAAATACACAGGCGCGTCTTTCTTTGGTTACTTTCTTTCCACGCGGAAAGAAAGTAACATCAAGCAAACAAATTTAATCGAAGTGACGACTCTGTCGCTGACAAAAATCGCCCGACCGTAGCCGAGCGATAAAAATTTGTTTAACCGTGTTCGCGATAAATTTCAATCAGTAACTTGTCGATTTTCGCCGCGTCGGGCACGTCGGGCAACTTGGAATTTTTGTACGCCGAAAAGATCTCCGACTCAAATTCGTCCGCCAACTTGAAAACGTCGGCAAGCGAAATTTCACCTGCGCGAATTTTTTTGAGCAACGGCAAATCCCGTTCGCGAAACGTCACAATGCCGCGCCCGTCCAAAATGTCAATGCCCGTCAGGTACAGGCGAATCAAATGCATCGCGTGCTTGTGCAGGTGATTTTCGTCCTTTTTGCGGTTGCGGTGATTGAGTTTCGCGTAATTGTTCAGCAAGGTTTGCAAGCCCGAATTCATCGCCAAAAAATTTTTCAGCGGCAAATTCTTCGCGTCGACGGAAATCAAAATTTCGTCGCCGTGCAAGTCAAAATCAACCGCCGCGTGATTTAAGCCGTATTCGCGCCGACACGCAAGCATCATCGAGTTTATCGACTTGAGGACGTGCAAATTTTTTTCGCGTTCGGGATAACTGTCGTGCGCCAGAGCATTTTGCAACCGCCGCAGTTGAGCCGTCGCGTAACCGACAAATTTTTGATACGCCAACTTCGACAGAAAAATTTCCGCATTGTCGCGAACTTTTTTGCCCGCCGCGTTCATATGCAGGACGTGTTCGGGCTTCGTGCCCAAAAGTTCCAAAACGTTCGGGTTGCACTCCGCGCAGAGTTTGAAATATTTCCGCAGACCGTAAATCACGGTGTCGGTTGCCGCGTCGTCGACCTGCTCAAAAGCCTTGCCCGTCAAAATCGAATCGAGCGACTCGACCGCAAAGCCGCGAATGTCCGTGTCGGAATTTTCGTTGTCCGTGCCGTAAGCAATCGA
>JAFVBP010000319.1 GCA_017479925.1 Selenomonadaceae bacterium
AATAATCACCTCCGACAATCACGGCGCGACGACAAGTCTGCGGTCGCTCTCTTCGTCTTCCATGATGACGCCGTCTTTTTTGTACGCTTTGAGCATGAAGTGACTGCGCGTCTGCGTCACGCCTTCGATTGGTGCCAGCCGCGTCGCCACGAAATTTGCCACGTCTTTGAGCGATTTGCCTTCGATTATGACCAAAAGGTCGAAGTTGCCGCTCATCAGGTAGACCGTGCGCACCTCGTCGAAGCGGAAAATTCGTTCGGCAATGGCGTCGAAGCCGACTTCGCGTTGTGGCGTCAAATTAATTTCAATCACCGCAGTGACAACGTCGTCGCCAAATTTTTCCCAATTAATCAGCGCGCCGTACGACAGGATGATTTTTTCTTTTTCGAGGACGGCGATCTCGCGTTCGATTTCGTACTCGGATTTTTGCAACATGCTCGCCAGCTCACCTGTCGTCAAGCGGGCGTTGTGTTCAAGCAGTTCAAGAATTTCTTTCATGGCAATCACCTCTTTTGTAGGGAATAGGGAATAGCGGTCAGTCGTTTGCTGTCAAGTAACGTCAACATTTGGCCGACATGGATGTCGGCCACTCCGCCTGCGCATGATACAGGATGTATCATAGCAGGCGCGGCTTTCTTTGCTACTTTCTTTCGCCGCCGAAAGAAAGTAGATTCAGTCGTCCAACATCAGCGCGGCGAAAATTTCGGCGTCGTGCAACGCGGCAAAAGTTTTAATCGCGTCCATACCGCCCGTGCTGTGATTGAGTTTGTCGCTCAACGCGCACAGCATCTCCAAAAAACTTTCGACGGTCAATCGCCCGCGTGCCAAAGCCGTCAACACCGCCGCAAACTCCGCAAGCCGAAAACTCGTCACGAACACGCGGCAATTAAATTTGTCGTCGCCGACGAACGCGCACGGGTACAGCCGCATGACGAATTCGTTGACAAGCCAATTTTCCGCGACAATCGAAAAATGTTCGCGCAGTTGCGGCAAAACGATTTCGCGGGCAGCAAGATAATTTTCGACAAGCCGCGTCTTCCTGTCGACGGTCAAATTCGCGTCGTAGGTTTCGCCGAAAATTTCAGCCAAAGCCGCCGCGTTGCTCTCAATGTCGAATTCGACGGGCACGGATTTTTCGCCGAAGAATTTGCACAGCCGCTTAAGCCGACGATTTATCGACATGTCGCGCCGTTGCAAAATTTCAATCGCGTCACGTTGCACGGTAAAAAATTCTTCGACGGGACGCGACAATTTATCCGTGAAGTCGAACATCAACCGCGTCTTGACTTCGTCGTCGGCAAACTCGAAGGTTATCGGCTCATTGCGCAACAAAATTTCAATCGCCGCGACGGGACAAGTCAACGTCATTGCCTGCAGGTAAGTTTCGGCGTCAAGTTTGTACGTCACACGCGGGAAACTTTGGCACACGGCGGGCAAAAATTCTTCGCCGCGGGCAAGTTGCAGGTCGCAAAGATTGTCGTCGTTCAAAAACGGACACGCGCCCGAAGCCGTCGGTCGCAAAGCTTGTTCGTCCGTCACGTGACGGAAAAAATCTTCGCGGTCACCGTCGGGCAAGCTCAAATATTTTTGTCGCGTGTCTTCGTCGACGTAAATTTTCCAATCGCGACAGCAACGCGAATCGCAAGCCTTGCCGTCACATTTGAATTCGCGCACGTAAACGGGTCTGAAAGTTTTCATCTGATAAAATGCGTGTAAATCGGCTCTTCGCGTTCGGGCAAACCGAAATTTTCTTTGCCGGCGGCGATTGACTTCATCAAGAAAACCATGTTGCGGGCAAGCGTGCGCATCGTCTGCAAACCTTCGCCGTCCTGCGCGACTTCGCCGGGCGTCAAGCCGTAAGCCATATTCCAATATTGGCTCGTGGCAATCGGCATGTTTGTTATCGCGAAATATTTGTTGAGCACGTCGAAAGCCGCACTCGATCCGCCGCGCCGACTGATGACAATGCCCGCGCCGACTTTGCCGGTTTTGTCGACGTTGCTCGTGCTGAAAAACAGCCTGTCGAGAAACGAAATCACCGTGCCGTTGGGCGAACCGTAGTAAACGGGCGCACCGACGACGAAACCGTCAGCCGCCAAAAACTTGGGCGCGACTTCGTTGACAATGTCGTCGAACACGCAACGGTTAAGCTTGAAACAATTTTGACACGCGACGCAACCGCGAATAATTTTGTTGCCGATGTGGACAAGTTCAGTCTCGACGCCTTCGGACTCGAAAACTTTAATCATCTCGGCAAGCGCAATGCTCGTGTTGCCCTTCGCCTTGGGTGAGCCGTTGACCAGCAAAACTTTCACGTTAAAACAACTCCTTTCATACGCAGTGCAATTATTTTGTCGCGGGCGGCGAAAATCCTTTTGCGCGACGAAAATTTTCTTGGTCGCTTTAAAAGCGACGGAACAATTTGTCGGCGATTCACAGTCTCAAATTGGATGCAACGTCGCGTTGCAAAAAAATTCTTGTGTTAAAGTCGGCTCAAAGTGTTACAATCTGCGCGTCACGAAAATTTTTTAGGAGAGTGATTCACAATGGCTTTCGTTTGGAATATCCCGACGAAAATTCTGTTCGGCGCGGGCAAACTCGGCGAACTGCACAAAGAGGCTCCGCTCGGCAAAAAAGCTTTGATTGTCATCTCGAACGGCCGCTCGACGAAGACAAACGGCAGTCTCGACAAACTTCAAGACGAACTGAAACTTTGGGGCGCGGAATTCGTCATTTACAACAAAATTGGCGCGAATCCGACTGAACCTGCCGTGCAAGAAGGCGTTGACTTCGGGCGTGCCAACGGTTGCGATTTCGTCTGCGGACTCGGCGGCGGCTCCGTCCTCGACGCGGCAAAAGCTATTGCTTCGGTCATTCCGCAAACCGACGGCGGGCGCGTTTGGGATTACATCATGTTCGGCACGGGCGGCAAGAAACCGTTGACTGCCAAAGCGTTGCCGTACGTCGCGATAA
>JAFVBP010000320.1 GCA_017479925.1 Selenomonadaceae bacterium
CAGCGGGCGTCGCACTTCGAGCCGTCACAAACAAATTCGCGAACGTACTGCGGTTGAAAGTACAAATATTTTTTCAGCATGAGTGGTCACCGCATCATTTTTTCTTGCGCTTCTTGGACTTTTTGGGTGAACGGGTCGCGTTGGCGAATTTGGCTTTGAGCTTTTCGGTTTCGGCTTTCTGCTTGTCGGAAGTTTTCTTGTCGCGTTGCATTTTGGCGTATTCGGCGCCGAGACTTGCCAACTTGTGCTTGACCGTCATCATCGGGTGTGACAGCAACATTTTTTTGCCGCCGCCCTTCATGATTTCGTTAAAATCGTTCGTGAAGCGTTCGCCGAAGCAGGGCGTTTCGCACTGTTCGCAAATCGGCTTGCCGATACCGTACGGGCAGCGGCTGATTTTAATCAACACGGTCGACAGCACGGCGGTACATTTGGCGCAAAGTTTGCCGTCGGTCGTGCCGTGATTGGCGTTGCAGTACTTGCCGAAAGTCTTGCGGATGTTTTCTTTCTCCTGCGGGACGTTGTTTTTAAGTTCAGGCTCCTTGCGCTTGGGCAGAAGACTTTTGATTTTGTCGAGAATTCCCATGAATAAAACTCCTTTCGCGGTGAGTCGGTTAATTTTAATTGCCGCGCAGGATAAAAGCAAGCCCGCCGAATTCGACGAGCCGCACGTTTACAGGTTGTTGACGTTTAGCAGACGATTTTTCGCAGAATTGTAAGCGTCGGTGAAAGCCGCGTAATCGCGCTGAACCTGCGCGTCGACATCTTTGGCGGCGGATTCTTTTTGGAAGCGGTCGCGGTGATAATTGTTGAAGCCGAGATTGGCGGCCTCGCGCATGAGTTCGCAGTAACTGATTGAACTGTCAAGCACGGCGCGGAAATCGCGTTTCAAGTTCTCCGTGCCGGGCGGCGCGACAATTTCGCTGACGGTTGAGCGAATACTTGTGCGTTCGGACTTGGCGCGGTCAAGCACGCTGAAATAATCCGCCCAAATCATGCCGCTCTTTTGGTTGCTCTCCAGAATTTTGCCGAGGTCGGATTTCGCGCCGTCGTAACGGTGAATCGCGTCGTCCATTTGGCGGAAGAATTCTTGATTGGCGGCAAGTTTTTCCATCTTCGCGGCGTTGACTTTGCGTTGTTCGGCGACGAAAATGTTGAGCTGTTCGGGCACGGCGGACAAATTCACCGTCGAAACGAAATTCGCGTTCGGGACTTTGATTTTCTCTTCAAGCGACTTGACGGCGGAAACGTTTGTTTTGATGTTTTCGATTGTGGCGTCGACGGTCGAATCGAGCGGCTTGGACACGACTTGAATCACCTGCGCAATAATTTCGCTCTCCTTGTTGAGTAGCGTGATTAAGTCGGCGTGTTGAGCGTCGTAATTCGTGAACGGCTTGATGTCCGAAAAAATTTTCGCCTGCGCGTCGAGAACGTCTTTTTGCGTTTTGAGCTGTTCGGTCAAAGTTTCGGGCTTGGCGGAATTGAGCGTTTCAAACTTCACGTTTGTGACGACGATATTGTTGACTTCGTTCAGGTCACGTTGAGCGGCGGCGTAATTTGTCAGGTAACGCTGTTCGTTCGCGCCGTTGAAGTAAAAATACGAGCCTAGCCCGCCGATTAAAATCACCGCGACGACCGCCAAAGCGTAACGAAATTTTTCGGAATAAATCAACTTCGTCTGCTTGTCGCGACTGTCACCGCAGTTTTTGCAAAAATCGGCGTCGGCGGAGTTGACTTGCCCGCATTTCGCACACGTCCAATCCGCCACGGCAGATTGAATATCCGCGCCGCATTTCGGACAAAATTTCGCTTCGGCGTCGGCAATCGGTTGGTTACATTTCGGACAGTTCATGTCGGCTCCTTTCACTGAACGAATCTGATGCTGATGTAATCGACGCGGCGGTCGGCGTTGCGCACGGCAAAACGCAGCCAACAAGGCGTGCCGTCCCGCGAAGTGATCGTGTATTCGTAAAGCGTGTCACCCTCGAAAGGCTCACTGCGATAATCGTTGCCGTACAGGTCGAAAACTTCCTGCGCGGGCGAACCGTCGTGAATTCCTCGCGGCGTGGACACTGCCGACGTTTGCGACACGAGCGCACAAATTTTCCCGTTGCGAAGGACAACTTCAATCGCGTCGTAAGTCAAGCGCGTCAAACCGTCGCTTTCGGTCGAAGTTTTAATCGGCGTGCCCAAAGCTTGACGAACTTTCGATTCGGGGTCGTCGATTGAAAAATTTCCGAGCGACAAGTCAAGCGCGTTCAAAGCTCCCGTTTGTTGCGGTATCGGCTGAACTGCGTCGGGCGTTGTCGAATTTTGCGCAGGTTGTGACGGTTGCGGCTTTTCGTTGACAGGTTGCGACGGTGACGGTTGCGAATTTTCGTTGACGGGCGTTGTCGGTGACGGCGTGTCAACTTTTGGCGGTCGCTGTTGGACGGCGGAATAATCGTCGCCTTGCCCGCTGAAAAAATATCCCGCGCCGACGGAAATTATCAGCGCGACAATCAAGCCCGCGACGTACGGCAATTTTGATTTCGTTTCAATCATCTCCCGAAAGTTTTTGACGTGCGCAGATTTTAGCACGGAATTTTTTCGCCGTAAATAAAATTTGACACGGAGCGAACTTCAACGCTACAATCGATTAAAACTTTTCGGAGGCAATCGCTTTGGCGGGCAAAAAGAATTTGCTGATTTTTATTTTGATGGTCGGCGTGTTCGGCATACTCAACACCGAAATGGGCTTTATCGGGATTTTGCCGTACATTGCCGCCCGCTACGACGTGACGATTGTCCATGCCGGCTTGCTGATAAGTTTGTTCGCGTTGGGCGTGGCGATTGCGGGGCCGACAATGCCGCTGATTTTTTCGCGCGTCAATCGCAAGCATTTGATGATTTTCGTGCTGGGACTGTTCACGCTCTGCAACGTCATTGCGGTTTTCGCCAAAGACTTCAACCTGTTGCTTGCCGTGCGCGTGTTGCCGGCGTTTTTTCATCCCGTGTACTGTTCAATGGCGTTCACCGTCGCGGCAATGATTGCGGGCGCGAAGGAAGCACCCAAAGCCGTCGCGAAAATCAACGTCGGCGTCGCGGCGGGCATGGTCGTCGGCGTGCCGATAAGCAACTTTTTGGCTGAGCGAATTTCGTTGACGGCGTCGATGACATTTTTCGCGCTGGTGACGTTCGCGGCACTTTTGGCGACGATTTTTTACGTGCCGTCAATGCCCGTCAAAAACGCAATGTCCTACGGCAGTCAACTGAAAATTTTGAGCAAACGCGTTCTTTGGGCGTCAATCGTCGCGGTAATTTTCTTGGACGGCTCAATTTTCGGCGTGTTCAATTACGCGGCGGAATATCTTGCCCGCGTGTCAATGGTTCCCGCAACGTCGGTAAGCGCATTGCTGTTCGTCTTCGGCGTGTGCAACATTTTCGGCAGCATGTTGGCGGGCAATTTGTTGACGGCTCAACCGCTTGCGACGGTGAAATTTTTCCCGTTCGTGTTGGCGGCGGTTTACCTTGCGCTGTTCAACGAGCCGAACTTTTGGCTGTTGACGGGACTGGTTTTCTTTTGGGGCATTTTGGCGGGCGTCGCGGCGAACATCTATCAGTTCTGGATTTTCCGTGCGGCACCCGAAGCACCCGATTTCGCGAACGGAATTTTTTTAACGTCGGCGAATTTGGGTTGCATGGCGGGCACGGCGTTCAGCGGACTGTTTATCGACGCGCTGGGCACGGCTTACGTGATTTTCGGCGGCGTGATTTTCGCGGCGTGTTCGGCGATTGTAATTTGGATTCAAGCGTCGCGGCGCGAACTCAATCCCGTGTCGAGGTGACATCATGAAAAATTTCTTCGAGGTTGTCAAAGAATTCTGCGCGCAACATTTAAAGCAGGTGACGTTCGTAATTTTCGCGGCTGTCGGCACGATTATTGCCCTGCTGTCGAATTACGCATCGACTCACGGTTACGGAAATTTTTGGCAGTCGGACGGCGACCGTCACCGCACGTATTATCACGACGACCGTCGCGACCGTCACGATTCAAACCGCAAGCAGCCCTGGACAATGCAAAAGCCGTCGTCAAGCCGTTCGACAAATTCGCATTCGTCGGGGCACAAGTGAGGTTTTCGTCATGAAAAAATTTTTTGCGACAATCTGCGCGGCGACGTTTTTGTTGACGGCTTGCGGTCAAAATCCCGCAACGGTCACGGAGCCGAAAATTTCCGTCACGGAGGCGAAAACTTTGGACACGATAAAAATTTCCGTCAACGGCAAAACTTTCACGGCGACGCTCGACGACAATCCGACAGCCCGCGCTTTCGCCGAAAGGTTGCCGCTTGAAGCCGACATGAACGACCTTCACGGCAACGAGAAATATTTTTACTTCGATGATGACTTGCCGTCGAAACCCGAACGCGTCGGTCAAATTCACGCGGGCGACTTGATGCTTTTCGGCTCGAATTGCGTCGTGATTTTTTACGCGGACTTCGCGACGACTTACACTTACACGCGAGTGGGCAAAATTGACGCCGCCGAACTTGCCGAAACTTTGGGCACGGGCAACGTTTATATCAAATTTACGAGGTGATTTACATGCTGAAATTTTTGTTCGCGCTGATTTTGACGCTGATTCCGCTGACGGCAAACGCGCAGTCACGGGACATTTGGCTTGACGGCGACCACGGCAAAATTTTCGCGACGTTGCAGACGCCTGACGGTCAAGCGAAATTCCCGCTGATGATTTTGTGCCACGGCTTCAACGCGGACAAAGATTATCCGTTGCTGAAAATTTTGGCGGACGAACTGGAAACTCGCGGCATTGCGTCAATCCGTTTCGACTTTAACGGGCACGGTCACAGCGACGGCGACTTTCAAGACATGACGATTGTCAACGAGATTGTCGACGCGAAAAAAGTTTTCGATTATGTCCGACATCTGCCGAACGTCACGAGCATTTCAATCGCGGGACATTCGCAAGGCGGAGTTGTCGCTTCGACGGTTGCGGGCGAACTTGGCGCGAAAAAAATCAAAACCGTCGTGTTGTTCGCGGCAAGTCCGTCACTTCGCGACAACGCTTTAATCGGGAATTTGTTTCACGTGAAATTTGATCCGCTCAATCCGCCCGAATTCATCGAAATCAATACGCCCTACGGCAAGCGCAAAGTCGGGCGCGAATACATTTTGACTGCGCAGAACCTGCCGATTTACGAGACCGCCGAAAAATTCACGGGCAACGCGCTGATGATTCACGGCACGGGCGACACTCACGTCGCGTACACTTACAGCCTGAGCTACAAAAAAATTTATCGTCACGGCGAAATTAAAATTTTCGACCGCGCAAACCACGCTTTCACGGGCGAAGAAAACCGCGTTGCGAAATTTGTCGCCGATTGGCTGATTCGTCACCTGAAATAATTTGGAGGTGTTCCACATGCTGAAAAAACTTTTGACTGCCGCGTTGTGTCTCGGCGTTGTCGGAGTCGGTGCAGACGTCGACGCCGCGAAAATTCCTGTCGACGCGTCCGCCGCTTCGTCAAGCAAAATCGTCGCCGAAAAATTGCCGCTCGTCACCGAGTGGGACAAAGTTTTTCCGAAAAGCGACAAAGTCAATCACCGCAAAGTTACCTTCGTCAATCGCTACGGCATAACGCTTGCCGCCGACCTGTACGAGCCGAAAAAATACACAGGCAAACTTGCGGCGATTGCTGTTGCCGGTCCTTTCGGCGCGGTCAAAGAGCAGTCAAGCGGGCTTTACGCTCAACAGATGGCGGAGCGCGGATTTTTGACGATTGCGTTTGATCCGTCGTTCACGGGCGAAAGCGGCGGTCAACCGAGATTCGTCTCCTCACCCGACATCAACACCGAAGATTTCAGCGCGGCGATTGACTTCTTGACGACCTTGCCCAACGTCGACGCGAACCGAATCGGCATCATCGGCATTTGCGGCTGGGGCGGACTTGCTTTGAACGCGGCGGCGATTGACACGCGAATTAAAGCGACCGTCGCGACGACAATGTACGATATGAGCCGCGTTATCGCCAACGGTTACTTCGACTACGACAAGACGCCCGAACAAATTGCCGCCGAACGTCAAACCAATCGCGAAAACTTGAACCGTCAACGCACGGAAGATTATCGCAACGGCGTTTATGCGCGAGTCGGCGGCGTGCCCGACGACGTGAGCAACATGCCGCAATTCGTCAAAGATTATTATGCCTATTACAAGACCAAACGCGGTTATCACAAACGTTCGCTCAATTCCAACGCGGGCTGGAACACGACGAGCGCGCTGTCCTTCGTGAACATGCCGCTGTTGTGCTACATCAGCGAAATAAAAAATCCCGTGCTGATTGTTCACGGGGAAAACGCGCACTCCAGATATTTCAGCGAAACGGCATTTGAAAACATGACGGGCAAAAAGCGTTCGGGACTTGATACCGTCGCGGGCAACAAAGAATTGCTGATTATTCCCGACGCAAATCACGTTGACCTGTACGACAACCTCGACGCCATTCCGTTCGACAAGATCGAAAAATTCTTCGCGGACAATTTGCGCTGACTTCGCGAAGTTTAACTGTCCTCATACGGTCGCACGCGGTCGCTTTAAAAGCGACGGAACAATTTGTCAAACCATCTCGCTGCCGTAACGTTATCGCGGACAATTTTCAACTGTCCTCATACGGTCGCACGCGCAAAGTCAAATTTCGTTCGTCGCAAATTTTTTGACACGCGGAAATTTCTTCGGGCGACGTGACTTTGTCGACAACCGTCAACACGACGTGCGGCACGAAAATTTTCATGTGTTCGGCGAAAGTCAACATCGCGTCGAAAGATTTCAAGCCGTAAGTTGCGCGGGTCAGCTTGAAATATCTTTCGGCGGTCGCGGCGTTGAGACTGATTGACGCCGTGTCCAAAATGCCCGCGAAGTTCGACGCAATTTCACGCCCGTGATAAAGTTCGCCCAAGCCGTTCGTGTTCAGGCGCGTCGGCAACGTCGGGCGAATTTTTTTCGCGTAAGTCAACAGCTCAACCAGCGCGTCAAGTCGAATTGTCGGTTCGCCGAAGCCGCAGAAAACCAATTCCGTCACCAAATGCCACGGCGCACGGTCAAGTTCGGCTTTGACTTCGTCAACGGTCGGTTCGCGCTCCAGCCACAAGCTTGACGACTTCGCCATCGATTTTTTTTGCCGCAGACAGAACACGCAATCGCAGTTGCAACGGTTGGTTAAATTCACGTACAAACCGCGCGGCGTCGTCGCGTCAAGTTTCAAGCTTTCGTCGACGGGAAAATATTTGCCGCCTTTGTGTGTCATGTAAACAATCATGTCAATCGCCTCCGAAAAATTTTGTGCGGCGAATCGTCGTCGAAACGTCGCAAGTCAAACGGCCACTTTAAAAGTGGCGGAACAATTTGTTGGGCAACACGCCGATTGACGCAACCTTCCAAACCAATTGGGTCAAGCGTCACGCTTGCAATCAAAAAGTCGAGAGCCGCAAAGCTCCCGACTTCTTTTTGTGCGTTGAAGAAATTTTATCCGAGGACGCCGCAAGCATTTGCAACGATGTAAGCAAGCGCACCGCCGACGAGCGGACCCGCAATCGGCACCCAAGCGTAACCCCAATCGGAACTGCCTTTGCCGGCAATCGGCAAAATCGCATGAGCAATGCGCGGACCGAGGTCACGAGCGGGATTCATTGCGTAACCCGTGGGACCGCCGAGCGACAAGCCGAGTGCCCAAATCAGCACGCCGACGATGTACGGACCATAGCCGGGGACGAGCGCGCCAACCGGTTTGCTGAAAATCATCCAAATGACAAACATCAGGAAGAACGTCGCAATAACTTCGCACAGGAAGTTCGCGCCGGGACTGCGGATAGCCGGTCCTGTTGCAAAGACGCCGAGTTTCGTCGCGGGGTCGGGAGTTTCAGCCCAATGCGGCAGGTAAGCAAGCCAAACAATCGTTGCGCCGACAATCGCACCGACGAGTTGAGCCGCCGACGTGGCGATAAACTGTCCGGGTGTGTAAATGCCCGCCATTGTTTTGGCAAGCGTGACGGCAGGATTCAAGTCGCCTTGAGGAGCACCGAGCGTCGTCGAAGTGAAGACGCCGAGCGTGACTGCAAATCCCCAGCCGACAGCTATGCAGATCCAGCCGCCGCCTTGACCTTTGGACTTGGTGAGCGACATGTTCGCACACACGCCCGCACCGAAAACGATAAGCACCATCGTGCCCATAAATTCGCCGAATAAGTTATCCATGAATAATACCTCCTTGGCAATCGGCGTAACGCGGAATGCGCAATGCCTGTTGAATTCGGATTTAATTGCGCATTACGCATTCCTAATTACGCATTGCTTTTCAGTCGTCGCTCAACCAGTTCATGGCGTGTTTGACTGCCTTGCGCCAACCTTTGTAAAGCGCATCAGCCTCGTAACGTTTCATTTCGGGTTCAAAGCGCGTTTCGAGCTGCCACGCGGATTTGAGTTCGTCTTTGTTCTTCCAGACGCCGACCGCAAGACCCGCAAGGTAAGCCGCACCGAGAGCCGTCGTTTCGACGATCTGCGGACGGTCAACGGGCACGCCGAGCAAGTCAGCTTGGAATTGCATCATCAAATTGTTCGCCGAGGCACCGCCGTCAACTTTGAGCGCAGTCAACTTGTTGCCACTGTCGGCCTCCATGGCTTCCAAAACGTCGCGGGTTTGATATGCAAGCGAATCGAGCGTTGCGCGGACGATGTGAGCTTTCGTCGTGCCGCGGGTCAAGCCGATAATCATGCCGCGGGCGTTCATATCCCAATACGGCGCGCCGAGACCGACGAACGCGGGCACGAAGTACACGCCGCCCGTGTCTTTGACTTTTTTGGCGACCCATTCGGAATCGGGCGCACTGTCGACCATGCGAACGCCGTCACGCAACCATTGAATTGCCGAGCCTGCGACGAAAATCGAACCTTCAAGCGCGTATTCGACTTTGCCGTCGAGACCCCAGGCGATTGTCGTGACGAGGCCGTTTTTGGACTTGTGAATTTCCGTGCCCGTGTTCATGAGCATGAAACAGCCCGTGCCGTAAGTGTTCTTCGCGGTACCCGGCTCAAAGCAATTCTGTCCGAACAGTGCGGATTGTTGGTCACCCGCCGCGCCGCTGACGGGAATTGCCGAGCCGAGAATCGTCGGAACGCTTTCGCCGTAAATGCAACTTGACGGTTTGACTTCGGGCAAAATCGCCTTCGGGATATCCAGATACTTCATGAGCTGTTCGTCCCACTGCAACGTGTTGATGTTGTAAATCAACGTGCGCGAGGCGTTGGAATAATCGGTAACGTGAACTTTGCCGCCCGTGAGTTTCCAAATCAGCCACGTGTCAATCGTGCCGAAAAGCAGTTCGCCCGCTTCGGCTTTTTCGCGTGCACCTTCGACGTTGTCGAGCAACCATTTAATCTTCGTGCCGGAAAAGTACGCGTCGATTTCGAGACCGGTTTTGTCTTTGAATTCTTCGGCGTGTTCGGCCTTGAGAGCTTCGGCGATTGGCGCGGTTTGACGGGACTGCCAGACGATCGCGTTGTAAATCGGGCGACCGGTTTTCTTGTCCCAAATGACGGTCGTTTCGCGCTGATTGGTGATGCCGATTGCCGCAATGTCGCTTGAGGCAAGACCCGAATGTTCGAGTGCTTCCTTCATGACGGCAACCATGGTGCTCCAAATTTCGTCGGCGTCGTGTTCGACCCAGCCGGGCTTCGGAAAATGTTGCGTGAATTCGCGTTGCGACACGCCCACAATTTTGGAATTTTTGTCGAAGATGATGGCGCGGTTGCTCGTCGTGCCCGCGTCGAGAGCCATTACGTATTCTTTAGCCACAGTAAAAAACCCCTCCTCAAAAATCAAACAAACTTGCCGCAAAACTCACTGCTGAAATATCTTGCCGAGCATCACCTCCGGGCGTTACTTCAAGTGATCGGGACCGAAACTCATCGGCAAAAGTTCTTCGAGCGTCTTTTCGACGTAATCGGTCGGAGATTTTGCCATGATAACCAAAAGCTTGTTGGGATTGGCGAATTCGCGCATGACTTGCCGACAGACGCCGCACGGCGGACAATAATCCGTGTTGACGGCGTTGGCTCCGCCGACAATCGCTATCGCAATAATTTGACGTTCACCCTCGGCCGCCGCGTGAACAATTGCGTTGCGTTCGGCGCAAACGCTTACGGGATAAGACGCGTTTTCGACGTTGACGCCCGTGTAAATTTTTCCCGACGAACACAAAACCGCCGCCGCGACGTTGAAGTTCGAGTACGGCGCGTAAGAATTCTTTTGAGCGTCCAAAGCACAACGAATCAACTTGTCGCGGTCAATCTTCATGTCGGTTACCTCTGTTCAAGCGTAAGCCTTAGCCAAAATTTCAATCGGGTGCACGGGCTTGATGTTCGTGCCGTGATGAATTTGCATACGACAAGTGCCGCAGTCGCTGATAACTTTGTCGAAGTCCTGTTTTTTGACGCGCTCAAACAACTTCGCGCCGATCTTCATGGAAATTTCGTACTTGTCTTTGCGGAAGCCGTAGTTGCCCGAAATGCCGCAACAGCCCGCGTCCGCCGTCTGAACTTTGGCGACGTTGTACTCTTCCAAAATGTTTTGCGCGGGAAGACCGATTGCCTGCGATTTCAAGTGGCACGGCACGTGATACAAAAGTTTCTGGTTGAGCGGCTTGACGTTTTCGTTGAACTGCCCGCGTTCCTGCAAAATTTCAAGGAACTCGAAGGCGTCATAAACATTTTGAGCCGCATCGTGCATTTCGTGTTCGCCGAAAAGTTCGTGATACTCTTCCTTGAGCATGAGCGAACAGCTCGTGCACGGCGTGACGACGGGAATGCCCTTGCGCTTCCAGTCAAGAATTCGCTTGACGTTGTTGTCGGCATGTTGACGCGCCTCGTCAAGAAAACCCGTCACGACAAGCGGCGACCCGCAACAGTTAAAGCCTTCGTCGATTAAAACTTCGTAGCCGTTGGCGTTCATGACCTTGACGAAAGCCTCACCGACTTGCGGCTCGTTGTCGTTGATGTAGCAACCCGTGAACATGACAAGTTTATTGCCCGCGGGAGCTTGTTTGATTCGTTTGTGCAAGTCTTTAAACGGCGTCGACGCGTAAGCCGGCATGTTGCGTTCGCCCGCAAGTCCAAGCGCGCTGAAAATGCCCAAAGTTTTGCCGATACTCATGCCGATATTTGAAAACGTCGCGCCGAACGGCATCATGCGAATCATTTTCGCCATGCGTTCGCCGTGAGCAAGCATGTCCTCGGAACGCAAATGTTCATGTTTTTTGTAATATTCGGCGCGTTGCAACATGTTGAGCGTCGAAACCGCCACGCCCGACGGACAGGCGCGGTCACAGCTTTTGCAGTTGGAACAGTAATTTAAACTTTCTTCGATGTCTTCCTGCGAAAAATGCATACGTCCGTGCGCAGGACCGACGAGTTTGGGACCGCGATAATCTTTAATCGCCGCCATGACGGGACAATTCGCCATGCAGGACGTGCACGAAAGGCAACGGTCGCCCGTGAAAATTGCTTGTGTCGTGTCGCTCATGATGCCGCCTCCTCAAACCGTCGCCGCTTTGTACGCCGACGAAATGGCAATGCCGCCCGCCGAACGTTCAAGAATTTTGTCACAGCCGCCCAAATTCGCGCCGACGACGTGCAGGTTGTCAAACAGGACATTGCCGCTTGCGTCGACGGGACGCAAATTGTCGTCCGTGAAAATGCCCGTCGTCGAAAAACCTTGAGCCTTGTCGCTGAAAAGTTGCTGATTGCTCCAGTTGTCCGCGCCTTCGGGGAAGAAAACCGGCAGATCGAAAATCACTTCTTTCGGCTTGTCGAATTCGCGCATCGTTATTCCGCCGCTGTAAAAACCGCCCGTCGCCAAAATGACTTTGCGCGCAGGGAACGTTTTTTCGCGAACGGCATTTTCGACGACGACGCCTTTAACGGTTTTGCCTTCGACGACGCCGCGAATAACTTTGGAATTCTCGAAGAATTTGACGCCGTTGCTTTGCAGATATTTCATGAACGCCCGTTGCAACCTCATGCCCGGCGGCGAAGGCGGCAGACATGTCGTCTCGAAAATTTCAGCGCGAAGTTGAGTTTTGACTATTGAACGCGAAAAATCTCCCGCGACACCGAAAATCGGCGGCAGGATAATCGCGTCGTCACCGCCCGCGTTGAGTGCTTTGAGTTCGTTGGCAAGTTGCTGTTCGTTGTCCGTCAAAAGTTGCGCGGCGTCCATGCAGGTGATGTCGCGTCCGCCCAAAAAGTGCAAGTCAAGTTTGGCGGACTCGAATTGTTTATCGGGGAAATATTTCTTCAGGTTGTCGATAATCATCGAGGCGTAAAAATCTTTCAAACCTTTGATTTCGACGACGAAAATTTTCTTTTTGGCGGCAAGTTTCGACGCGTCCATTGATTCGGGCACGAGCGCGGAATATTTCAGCGTGCCGACCGCCGTCACGACGGGAATTTGTGCGCTGAGCCGACCGTTGTACGGCAAATTCGCCTGCGCGGCAATTTCGCACAAAAATTTAACCGCGCCGTCACGAGCTTTGCTGCCGATTTTCGCGTAAGGGTGCGTGTCGGGCAACTGTTTAATCGCGACTTCGGGATTGTCCGCGTTGAAAAAATCAATCGCGCCGCTTGCCAAGGGAAGTGAGCCACTGCCGAACGTCAAAAGCGTGACGCTTTGCTTGCGACTTGCCGCGACGGAAGCCGCCATCAAGCCCGCAAGTCCGCCGCCGACAACAATCACGTCAGAAGTTCTCATTGCGCGACACCTCCCGTCACGTTCATGGACAATTCGTAAATCGCACGCGTCATTTCGGTTTCGCGAAGTGTTCGACCTAACAGCACGGGACGAATACCTTTCCAGCGACCTTGCAAAAATTCACGCATACGGGTCAACGAATCTTTAGCGGTTGATTCGACGCCCATGTCCGCAAAAACTGCCGCCGCACGGAGCGCGCAGAAATTGCCTTGACAGGTGCCCATGCCGATACGCGTCCGACGGCGCACGTCGTTGACGATAAAACTTGTGTCGCTTTTGCAGATTTCTTCGACTTCGGCGCGAGTGACGTTTTCGCATTCGCAGATGAGTTCGCGACTTTCGGGGTCACTTTCAAGCCGTTCGACGACTTTTTTAAACCGTTCGACGCCGAGACGAGTTGCCGCCAAATTCGTGCCGTATGACGGGAAAAATTTCTTCGCACGGGCTTTGTCGTTGTCGGAAACTTCCTCAACGAGCGGTTCTTCAGCCGTGCGACAAGGCGTCGTGTTGTTGAGTTTGGCGCAAATTTGATCGCACATTTTTTCCGCCATTAAGCGGTAAGTCGTGAACTTGCCGCCGACAATCGTGAAGAAACCTTTCAAGCCGTCGCGTTCGTGGTCAACGATTGCGAAACCGCGTGACGCCGAACGTCCGACTGCACCGCCGGGCGGAATATACAACGGTCGCGAGCCTGCAAACGTCCGCAGAATTCGGAAGTCGCGCAGGTCTTCAAAAGTTTGTTCGCCGATTTTAAGCAAACTTTCGACTTCTGCGCGGGAAGTTGACGTGTCTTCGGGGTCGGGAACGCTCATTGACGACGTGCCCAAAATTGTTATCGAGCCGTGCGGAACAAAAATATCGCCGTCGGAAGACTTGTGCAAGCGATTGACGACGTGATTGACTATTCGTTGATTGAAGGCGATAAGCGTGCCCTTGTCGGGTTGAACGCCGATTTCTACGCCCGCGAGTTTGCCGACGAAAGCTGCCCAGCCGCCCGCCGCGTTGACGGCAATATCGCAACCGATTTCGTATTCTTCGCCCGTGAATTGGTCGCGAACTTTGACGCCGCGCAATTCGCCGTTGACGCTGTCGAATCCGACGACTTCGGTGTAAGTTTTCATTTCGCCGCCGTAACGTTTCGACGAATCAATCAGTTGCCAAGCCATGCGAAAACCGTCGACAGCCGCGTCGGGGACAAGATACGCGCTTTTGACGTGCTTGCGGGACAGTCTCGGCTCCAACGCAAAAGCTTCGTCAAGCGTAATCGGTTTGGCTTCGATGCCGCTGTCGGCGCAACCTTTGACCCAAAGCTCCTCGTAAGCTTCGTCGTCAATGTCAAGGCGCGTGAACATGCCGCCGCACGGTTCGACGCACGACTTGCCGATTTTGCGCATAATTTGATTTTCGATGATACACTCTTTGGCGGCTTCCTGGTCTTTGACGGCGTAACGTCCGCCGCTGTGTAAAAGTCCGTGGTAGCGGGAACTCGCGCCGTTGACCAAGTCGTTTTTCTCGACGAGCAGAGCCTTGACGCCGCGCATGGACAGATCTCGAAGGATGCCCAAGCCCGTCGCTCCGCCGCCGATAACGACGACCGTAGCTTTTTCCATAACACTCACCTTTTCGTTAAAGTCTCCTGTGCTCAAAAACCTTAAAGAATTCTACAGCGAAGTTTAACTTTGGTCAACGTTCGGCACGAAAATTTTCCGAAAATTTCACGCCTGCGAAATCGGTTCGTCGCCGTCAATCGACAACTTCACGCGCACGAAAAAATCTCCTCGACCGAAGTCAGGGAGATTGATGTCGATTTATTTAAGCACGAGTTGTCGTGATTGTTGCCAAAATTTATTCCAAGACGAAGACGGTAACGTTGCGTCGACCGAAATCCATTGCCTCGCCGTAGCTTTCCATGCACAGATCGATTCTGTAGCCGTAAATCGCGCCGCCCGTGTCCGCCGCAATCGCTTCGCCGTAGCCGGGAATGTACACGCGTGAGCCGAGCGGGATAACGTCGGGGTCAACCGCGACAACGCCGTAAGTCGCGGGAATGCCCATTGCCGTCAAACCTTCGGGGCTGCCGTCGGTCGGCAGGTACGCCGTCGCTTCCATGCCGTACATTTGCGTGTAAGGCACAAGTCCGCGTTCGGTCTCAATGACGTTTTCGGGCGTTTGAACGGGCACAGTTTCGACAATTTCAACGTTTGAAACGTCCGCCGCTTGAGTTTCGGTTGACGGAGTTTCAGTTGACGAATTTTCGACCGTCGCTTGATTTTCGTTCGACGGAGTTTCAGTTGACGGAGTTTCGACCGCGTTCACGTCCTGCGAATTTTCGACCAGCTGAGCAAGTGCTTTGGCAAGTTCGTCGTCTTCGCTGATTGTGATTCGTCCGTTTTCGCCGACAGCGATTGCCGTCGGTTCGGTTGCGCTTTGCTGTTCGATTTCGATTTTGGCTTCGACTGCGCTTTGAGTTTCGGGTCCGTTTTCGGTAAAGCCCGTGTTCATCGCCGTGAAACCTGCAATAATCAAACACAGCGCGAATTTTTTGTTAATTTTTGCAAACGTCTTGAATATGTTTCGCTTCATCATTCCGCCGCTTAACGCAACACCGAGTTGCGTCCCGAGCAGGACGACCGTATAAGTCGCCGCTTTGCCTTCGGAGCAGCATTCACTCCTTTCGATTAAAACAAAGAAAATTTTTCGCGGGCGATTGTCGCTCACGTTGCCGAAAGTTTTTCATTGTGCATTACGCATTACGCATTGCGCATTGCACTTAAAAACCGCCGCGTAATATACTGCGCGACGGCGTATTTGTCAAATGTCTGAATTTTTTGCGGCTCAAGATGACGTTGTGACGCGGTTCAAGGTGACGCTATTTCGCGAAACTTTTGGTCGTCGACGGTGTGCCAAAAAATTTTCGGCGTCAAAACCGAATCGATATTCACGTCGTGAAATTCGGTCGGCAAATTGTTGACGAGCTGAAAATCGTAAGCGAAGGCAATTTTATGCGCTTTGACGGCACGCAACAAAAATCTGTCGTAATATCCGCCGCCGAGACCGAGCCGTCCGCCGCGGATGTCAAAAGCCGCACCCGGCACAATCACGCAATCGATGTCCGCCGCGTCGACGAATTTTCGCAGTTCGGGCTTGACGGTGAAGATGTTGAACGAGCCGAGTTCGAGCGCGTCAAAATTCGGCACCGCGACGGCGTGCATTTCGCCTTTGCCGACAATCAGCGGTATCGCCAAAATTTTCCCGTCAGCGAAACATGCGCTGAAAAGTTCGTTCAACTGAAGTTCGTCGGGGCGTGACGCGTACGCCATGATAATTTTTGCTTCGCGATAAATTTCCGTCGCCAAAAATTTGCGCACTAGTGAACTGCTGATTCGGTCACGTTCGTTGCGCGGGATTCTTGCCCGTCGTGACAGAAATTCGCGCCGCAAATTTTTTTTCAGCGTCTGAACGTCGTCAAGCATCGGAATCATCCTTCGACAGGTTGACTTCGGGCGCGACGCCGTTAATCGAGCCGCGGGCGACTTCAATCTCGACTTTGTCGGCGACCTTGAGGCGAACAATTTCGTTCGTCAGCCCGACAATCGTACCGTAAATGCCGCCGATAGTTATCACGCGGCTGCCGACTTTCAGGCTGCTCAACATTGCGTCGCGTTCCTGCCGAGCTTTTTTCTGCGGGCGGTACAGCAGAAAGTAAAAAATCAAAAGCATCACCAATATCGGCGCGAAGTTTGCCACAGCCGCCGTCGCTTCGTTATCCATGTGAAAATTTGCCTCCTTCGTATAGTAAAAATCGAATTTCCGGCCGTCATGGATGACGGCCGCCGCCTGTGCCATTTCGCGTGATGCGAAATACACAGGCTGTTTTCTTTGGTTACTTTCTTTTGCGCCAAAAGAAAGTAACGTTCAATCAACGTATGCGGTAAAAAATTTCTCTCGGAATTCGCTGAACTTGTCGGCAAGAATCGCCTGTCGCATGTTCGCCGTAAACCGTTGCAGATAGCGCAAATTGTGCAGTGCCAAAAGTCTCAAGCCGAAAATTTCATCTGCGCGGACAAGATGTCGAATGTAAGCGCGGGTGAACTTGTTTCGGCAGGCGTAACAGTCGCAATTCGTTTCCAGCGGCGAAAAATCTTCGGTGAATTCGGCGTTCTTCATGACCAATCGACCGCGAGGCGCAGTTTCGGGCGAAACCATTGCCATGCCGTTTCGGGCGACGCGGGTCGGAAAAACGCAGTCAAACATATCCACGCCGCGCAAAACGCCTTCGAGCAAGTGATCGGGCGTGCCGACACCCATAAGGTAACGCGCCTTGTTTTCGGGCAGAAATTTCGTCGAAACTTCCAACATGCGATACATAATGTCAGGCAGTTCGCCGACGCTCAAACCGCCGATTGCACAGCCCGCGAAGTCAAGCGAGCCGATAAATTTTGCACTCGTTTCGCGCAGGTCTTCGTACATGCCGCCTTGACAGATGCCGAAAACGCCTTGACGGGGATTTGTCGCCGCCGCCAAACTTCGCTCAGCCCAACGGTGAGTTCGCTCCGTCGAAGTTTTGGCGTAATCGTAATCGGCGGGGTACGGTATGCACTCGTCGAACGCCATTGCAATATCGGAACCCAACGCGGCTTGCGTTTGAATCGAAATTTCGGGCGACAGAAATTTTTCCGATCCGTCGATGTGCGAACGAAAAGTTACGCCGTCTTCGGAAATTTTTCGCAGGTCGCCCAAGCTGAAGACTTGAAAGCCGCCCGAATCAGTCAAAATTCCGTGCGTCCAATTCATGAACTTGTGCAGTCCGCCCGCCTTGCGAACGAGTTCCGCGCCCGGTCGCAGGAATAAATGATACGTGTTCGCCAAAATGACGCCCGCGCCCAAATTTTGTACCTCGTGCGGCGAAAGAGTTTTTACCGTCGCCTGCGTGCCCACCGGCATAAAAAGCGGCGTCAAAAATTTCCCGTGCGGCGTGTGCAAAATGCCTGCCCGTGCGCCCGTCGCCGCGTCCGTGTGAATGAGTTCAAAAGTTATTGCCGCCAATTACGCCAGCTCCTATTGAATGTCCGTTATCGTAAATTTGTCGTCCCTGATGGTTATCACAGAATTTATTTGCTTGCCGACAAGTTCGTCGTGGATGTCGGTGAATTGCCTTCTGAACTTCGCAGTGATTTTATAAGTACGTTGCCTGCCGTTGTCAAGCGAAACAACTTTAACCGTGTTGCCGAATTGAACCGTGCGCGTGTCGTCAACTTTCGGCGGAGGTTTGACAGTTTCTTTCGGCGCAAGAGTTTCGACGGATTCGGGTTTTTTACGTTGCAAAATCTTTTCGACGTGAGCAATCATTATCGCGGCAACTTCGTCGTCGCTCAAGCAGTCCAAAACAGTTGCGCCGCCGACTTTGTTGAGTTCGTATATCGCGGGGCGCAACGTCTCTTTCAGGGCACCGAGCTTTATGTTTTGGTCGCGGAAGTATTTAAAAAATTTCACCACGCCGTTGAGAATTTTCGGGTTCGAGGCAAACCGATAACGCAGGATGTACGAAATTTTTGAGCTGATGTCGTTTGCGCCGAGGATGTCCAATTTCGCGAAACGATTGGTGTGATTGTTTCCGTCGTAAAAAGCGCGTCCCGTCCACCAACATTTCGCAAGAGAATTTCGCAATATTCCCGTCGTTGAAAATTGCTCGAAGAAAAAGCGCGTCTTAATTTCTTTGGCGGCGTTCGGACGAGTTGCGTTTGTGTCGGATTTGTAACGTCGTCGCATGTAATCATAAAACACGCCGTGACACAGTCCCGCCCAAAAACGTTCGTCGGCTGCCTGGCGGGGCGTCAAAAATTCAAGATGCCCGTAAAGGATTTTGCAGTTGCGAAAATCAAGTTCGCCCGCCGAAAGCCCGTCGTCAATAGGCTCAA
>JAFVBP010000321.1 GCA_017479925.1 Selenomonadaceae bacterium
CACTCCGAATGCACGCGAACCAAAACGTTCGACTTGCCCGCCACGTCGCCTTTGACAAGCGCAAGGTGACATTTGCCGTCAAGCGTGCTTTCGTAAGCCTTGAGCCGAAAACGCCCGTACTTGCTGGGAAAGTCCACGTCGGCAATTTGCTTGACGAATTTTTCCGTGCGCTTGCGATATTCAATCAGCCCGCGAACGGTGATGATATTTAAGCCGTGCTTTGACGCGAACTTTTTGAGATTTTCCGTGCGCATCATGTGACCGTCGTCGTCCATGATTTCGCAGCACAGTCCTGCGGGATAAAAGCCCGCCAGTCGCGCAAGGTCGGTCGTTGTCTCCGTGTGACCGGCGCGACGCAAAACTCCGCCTTCAACCGAACGCAACGGAAAGACGTGCCCCGGTCGACGAAAACTTGACGATTTCGCGTCGGGGTCGAGCAACAATTTAATCGTGCGGCAACGTTCGTAAGCGGAAATGCCCGTGTCCGTGTCGAAGGCGTCAATTGACACCGTGAAGGCCGTCTCGTGATTGTCGGTGTTGTTGGCAACCATTTGACCGATTTCGAGTTCATCGAGCCGCTTGCCGTCAATCGGCGTGCAAATCAAACCTTTGGCGTGCGTCGCCATAAAATTTATGTCGGCAGGCGTGACGGTTTCGGCGGCAACAATCAAGTCGCCTTCGTTTTCGCGGTCTTCGTCGTCGACAACAACAACCATCTTGCCGCGCTTAATGTCGTCAATCGCCTGCTCAATCGTCGCAAAATCGCTCATAAAAATTGTTCACCTCAATCAGTTTTCGCGCCAGTTCGCAAGTTTCAAACCGTCGACGCGTTCAAAATGCCGAATGTTCGCCGTGACGAGTGTGCAGTCGTTTACAATCGCAGTCGCCGCGATAAAAATGTCGTCGTCCTCAATTTGGCAACCTCTGTGCAGTTGGTCGTAAATGTCGGTCGCCTTTTCAATGACTTCGTAGCTGTCCCTGTCAAAGAAAAGATGCCGAAATTTACTGTACAGCGCATGAAAATCTCTCAGACGACGAGTTTTGCCCGCCGCTTTGAGTCCGCGAACAATTTCGTAATAAGCAATCGTCGGTATGAAAATCAAATTGTCATCGTTCAAAGCCGTGTTCCAATTTTTGATAACAGTGGCGTTTCCGTGCATGAAGTCGCTTATGACGTTCGTGTCGAGGCAGTATTTAATCGGTGTCAACATGCCGCTGCCCTCCGTGCTTCTTTGGCGTCCATGATCGCGAAGAATTCAGCCAAGTCGTCGATGTTTTCGGCACACGCTTTTTGGAAAGTTGCCAGTGCCGCAAGTTGCTGCGCTTTGCGTTCTTCGGGCGACAATTTGTCAAGCTTGTTTTCGTCGTGTTTCTCTCTGAGTACTGCCACGTCGGACTTGAGTTTTTTGATGTCCGATTGAATTTCGGCAAGCATCTGCAAAATTTTTTCGTCGTTCGACATGATAAAAACCTCCGTTTCATAAAAAACCGTTCGCAGTCAAAAAATCCGTCGTCACGTCGGGCGAAGTTTTAAACGTCATCAATCGTTCGACGTACTTCGCCAAAACGTCCGTTTCAATGTTGACGGCGGAACCTGCGCGTTTGGCTTGAAAGTTCGTGACCGTTCGCGTATGCGGAATCATCGACACGCTGAAATTTTCGTTAGCCGCGTCGACGACCGTCAAGCTGATACCGTCGAGAGCAACGGAACCTTTGGGCGCAATCTGTTTGAGCAGATGACTTTCCGCCGAAACGTCGACGACAAGCGCGTTGCCTTCGGGGCGGATGCTTAAAATTTTTCCGACGCCGTCAATGTGTCCGCTGACGATGTGCCCGCCGAATCTGCCGCCGACTTGCAAAGCGCGTTCAAGGTTGACAGCTCCGCCGCGTTTGAGTTCGTTAAGCGAAGTCTTGCGAAAAGTTTCGGGCATAACGTCCGCCGCAAAAAAATCCGCGCCGAAATCGACGACCGTCAAGCAAATGCCGTTCGTGTTGATACTGTCGCCGATTTTCACGTCCGAAAGCACTTTCGCACAGGAAATTTCGATTCGCCCGCCGTCGAAACTTTTGAGCCGCCCGACTTCTTCGACAATGCCCGTGAACATTAGATCACCTCAGTAAAAAATCTGCGCGACGTTAAAGTTTTGAGCCGCGTCGTCCCACGTGAAACGAAATTCGCCTTCGGGCTGCGAATCGCCGTCCCAATGCCAACGCCGATAAGTCACGACAATAGCGTTGCCCGCGCAGGTTGGCACGTCATAAATAATACTGCCGTCGAGTTTGTAGCCGTCATTGCCGCCGAAATATTCATCGCTCAACTTTTTGCTGTCGACGAAAACAAACCACTTGCCGCCGCGTTGACCGAGAATTTTTAAATCGGTCGTGCAGTAATTGTGATACAGTGCGTACAAAGTCAAGCCGTCGCCGTCGATTCGGAAAATTTCCTTGAACGAAGCGTTGTGCGACAAAACCAAGTCGTTCGCGCCGCCGAAATCCATTACGTCAAGATAATCCGCGTCGAAGTCGTAGCGGCAAACCAGTTCGCCGAAACGCGCCGTGCCGATTTTGTAAGTCGTGACGTTGCCGACCTCTTCGCGGTAAGGCGTGCCGTCGTTTGAAGTCGCGCCGTTGATTATAAAGCCGTTGTACGGTGCCTGCGCGGGGAAGCCGATTTCGCCGATTTTGACGGGCTGCCGAAACGTCATTGCCAAAGCCGTCTGCGCGACGAAAAGCACGCTCAACATGACGGCGACAAAAAATTTTTTCACGTGCATCACTCCAATCAAAAACCGCCTCGAAGTTGTGACACTTCGGGCGGGAAATTTTTCAACATAATTTGAACGCGGTCGACGAATAAAATTTTTCGCGACGATGGAGCGCGCAAATTGTTCTCCCGCTTTCAAAGCGGGCGCCCCAAGTTTCGCGATAAAAGATAGCACCATTGCCGTATGCTGTCAAATGTTGCGTGTCTGTTACTTTCTTTTGGCAGCAAAAGAAAGTAACCAAAGAAAACTGCGCCCGCAGTGAAACCGTCCCGGTTTCAACGCGTGCGGTTGCGGCCGTCATCCGTGACGGCCGGATTTTCGTCGCGGGTCAGTCGAAGAAGTTCACGCGGCTGAAAAAATATTTCTCGTCGGCAACGGTCGTCGGTTCGCTGTGCCCGCTCAACAAAACCGTGTCGTCGGGCAGGGCGAAAACTTTTTCGGTTATCGTGTCGTGAAGCTCGGCGGGGTTGCCTCCGTAAAAATCCGTGCGTCCGATTGACGCTCGAAAAATCGTGTCGCCGACGAACGCCGCAGAATTTTTCGCGCTGTAATAAATCGCTCCGTCGGTCGTGTGACCCGGCGCGGCAATCAGCGTCAACGAAAAATCGTCGCTCAAGGCAAGTTTCGCGCCGTCGTCCAAAAAGTTCACGTCGTCAAGCACGATGTCCAAGCCGAATTGGTCGGACAAATTCCAACGCGGGCTTTTGACGTATTGAACGCCGTTTTTGTGCATGAAGACGGGAACTTTCAACTCGCGACGAATTTTTTCAACCGCACCGATGTGATCGAAGTGTCCGTGCGTCAACAAAATTTTTTCAATCGTCCAGCCGCGTTCGTCGACGATTTTCAGCAACTTGTCGGCTTGCGCACCGGGGTCAATCAAAAATCCGCGACCGCTTGAGTCGTCGACGAAAAAATACGCGTTGACGGGGAAAATCGCGCTGACTTCGGCAAGCAGAATCATGTCGGCACCTCAGTGACAGCCGTCCGCGTCGCAGACCAAACCGTCAAAAAACTTTTCGTCGAGTTCTTCGGTAAGAATTTTTCGCAGGGACGCCGTCATAAATTCGGTCGGTTGCGCGCCGCTGATTGCATACTTGCCGTTTATGACGAAGTAAGGCACGCCGTGAATGCCGTAAGCCGTCGCCTGTTGCTCGTCGTCGCGAACTTCGGCGGCAAATTCGTCGCCCGCCAAAAAAGTTTCGACTTCGACAGCGTCAAGCCCGCACTCGACGGCGATTTTTTTCAGAACGTCGAAGTCGGCAAGCGCAAGGTTTTTCGTGAAGTAAGCGTCGAAAAGTTTCTCGACAATCTCGTCGTGTCCGCGAACGTGCGCGAATTTCGTCAAACGCAACGCGTCGAAAGTGTTGGTATTGCGCGTTGTCGCATAATTGAAGTCCAAACCTTCGGCGCGACCCATCTCGGAAATTTCGTCGATTCGTGCGCGTGCGTCTTCAACTGTCAAGCCGTATTTTTCGGCGAAACGGTCTTGCGTCGACGAAACGACTTCACGCGGAGCCGTCGGGTCAAGCTCAATTTTCATGCGACAAACCTCCGAACAAAATCAATCCGCCGCGACGTTGATAGCCCGTGTCCCACAGCGTCGCCAAGTCAAACCAGCGTCCGACGCCGTAAGTGACAGCCTTGACGAAAAATTTCCCGTCGCGCTCGTCGTAAGCGTTCAAGATAAACCAGTGCCAATTATAATCTTCCAGCGACGGCTCGCGGTGATTCAAAATCAAACACGGTATCGGGAAGCCCGCGTCAATTTGTCGGCGGACAATTTCGCGTGTGTCGTCGTAAGATTTTTCGCCCTGCCAAGGTGCCAACGTCAGCGAAGTTTCTTTATGGTCACGCAAAAATCTGCCGTAGCCGTCAAGATAAATTTCCAGCTTATCGACGCCCGACCAGCGCGGGTACAGGTACGGCTCCATGATTCGCCCGAATTCAAGGTACGCCGTTCGCGAAATGTTTTGCACGTCGAACGGGTACAAATGTCGCCCGAAATATTTCGTGAAGTAAATCGAACAGTCGCAGGCGGTTATTGCCGCGCAGCCGCCGATATACATGCCGAATTCGGTCAAGCGCGGGTACCACTCCTGTTGCCCGCCGTAGCTGTCGCCAACGTAAAAATGTTCAAGTTCGCGTTTCAAGTCGTCGCCTCCGAAATGCAATGCGAAATGTTAACCGTAACTCCGGCCGTCATGGATGACGGCCGCCCGCAGTTGAAACAGGATGTTTCACCTGCGGGATGTTTTCTTTGGTTACTTTCTTTTGCGCCAAAAGAAAGTAACACAACCCTCCGTCAAGTGATTTTCGCAAGCGTCGCGAATGTCGAGCGGATTAACTTTGCGCGTTCTTCGGCAGAAATTTTCTTCAGCGACTCGGACTTGTACAAATTCGCCGACATCTGCGCGACAAGTTCGGCTTCGCGCCGCGTGATGATTCGGTTGCTGAGCAGATAATCGAGCATCGTCTTGATTCGGCTGAACGGCGTGTATTCGTCAATCTCCTCAATCATTTCGCGGTACAAAAGTTGCTTGCGGTCAACCTCGTCGGCAATGACGGCAATGCGAATGTAGCCGCCCAAGCCGCGTCGCGATTCAACTGCAAAGCCGCGTTCGGTGGTGAAACGCGTGCTCAAAACGTAGCTCACCTGCGACGGCGCGCAACTGATTTCGTCGGCAACCGCCGTGCGTTTGAGTTCGATCTGCTTGTCGGCTTTGCCTTCGAGTCGGCTGAGGATATATTCTTCAATCGTGTCAGCTTTGTTGTTCAACATAATCAATCACCTCGTCTTGATATTTTGACATTATAGCCGTCAAAAATCAAATCGGCAAGCACTTTTTTAATGCGTAATGCGTAATGCGTAATGATTTCGTGCAGGAATTTGTTTGAACGTCGACGAATCAAGCCGCAAAAAATTTCGACGGAGGCAACGTGACGTTGCATCCAATTTGAAAAGCCGTTCGACAACCGTGGCTTGTCGCTTCGGTCAAACGGTATCAAAATTTTCGACGGAGGTTTAGTGTGACATGAACGCTGCGGTTTTCTTCGACAGGGACGGCGTCCTCAATCATGAAGTCGGCTACCTTTGGACGATTGACAAATTCGCGTGGATTGACGGCGCACGCGACGCCATTAAACTTTGCAACGAACGCGGATTTTTGACCGTCGTCGTCACCAATCAAGGCGGCATTGCTCGCGGACTGTACACCGCCCGCGAAGTCGACGCGCTCCATGCCTTCATGCAGGAAAGTTTGTCTCAAGTCGGCGCACACATCGACGCGTTTTATTTTTGTCCGCATCACCCCGAAGGCGTCGTTGCCGAATTCGCCGTTGCCTGCGACTGTCGAAAGCCGAAACCCGGTCTGATTCTGTGGGCGTGCCGTGAGCTTGATATTGACCCGAAACGTTCGATTTTGTTCGGCGACAGTGAACGCGACATTGAGGCGGCACAAGCGGCGGGTCTTCGTGACGGAATTTTTTTCAACGGCGGAAATCTTCGCGACGCCGTCAAAATCAACTTGGAGAAATTATCGTGAGCAATTTTATCGAAGCCGCTTTAAAAGCGGCGGAACAATTGGAGTGTAACGCCACGTTATCGTCACATCTGCTGGAGAAATTATCGTGAGCAATTTTATCGAACTTGGCAAAAAAATTTACGACCTGAACAATCCGCGGGAGGCGCACCGTTTCGCCGTGTTCGTCGCACGCTGTTGTCTGCACCCGCAACGCATGAGCCGCTTGGAAAAATTTTTCGCGCAGTCGGAGCTGTTTAAGCAAATCGCCGACGGCTACCCGTTTGTTTACGAACAGGCGACGCGGGCATTTTTTTACCACAAGTCGACGTTCGAGGAGCGGGCGCGGCTCGTCGAAGAAAACATGCAATTCCTTGCCGCACGCATGAACGATGACTTCATGCTCAAACTTTACGGCGACAAAAAAATCGAACTGTGGCGCATGACGCTTGACGAAACGCTCGGCGACATGAATTTGGTTTTGTGCGCGGAATCCGGTCAACGCAAGGAAGGTCTCGCGGCGGTAATGTTCAACCTGCCCGGCGAAGTGCCCATGTATCAAATTTTGTTTTGGATTGCCCGCGACGAACTGATTAACCGCGACGGCTCGTGGGCAATGTGGATTGGCGCGATGCAAGGTCCCAACGTCGACGACGCCCGCGAACTCGTCAAGCGCATTACGAAGAAATGTCACGCTTACCGCACGAAGAATTTAATTTTGTACGCGGCTCAAGCAGTTGCGCGAAGTCTCGGCGTCGCGAAAATTTTTGCCGTCACGAATGCGGGCTATTACGCGAACAATCATCTTCGACGCGACAGAAAACTCAAGACTTCGTTCGGCGACTTTTGGGCGGAAGCGGGCGGACTTCCGACAGCTGACAAAAGATTTTTCGAGTTGCCGCTGACCGAAACGCGCAAGACCGTCGAAGAAATTCCGTCGCACAAACGGGCGCAATATCGGCGGCGATTCGCCCTGCTTGACGAACTTGACGCGTCGATTGCCGAAACTTTGCGGAGGTTTGAACGGTGAAACTTGCGATTTTTGAAAATATCATGACGCCCGGCGGTCACGAAGTCGAATTCGACAGAATTATCGTCGAGGAATTTCGTGCGCTCGGTCACAGCGTCGAGTTTTACGTCCCCGAAAATTTTTCGTTCCAATTCGATTATCACACGCCCGTGACGCGATTGAACGGTGACGCGGTCACTTACACGAATTCACGCGGACTGAAGAAAATTTTCGCGGCGGCGAAGCGTGAAATTAATCGTCAACGCTGGTACGCGCAGCTGTTCGACGCACAAAAAAATTTCGACGCGCTGATTGTCCCGACATCGACGTATCGTTACTTGCGGGCGTTGAATCACAGTCGGCTGAAAAAAATTTCCGTGCCGATAATTTTCATCTTGCACGGAATCAATCCGACGGAGGCACCGAAATTTCTTGACGCGGCGGACAAACTTTCGTCGAACAGGAACATCAAGCCCGTCGTGCTGACGTTCACCGATAATATTTTCGGGCAACGACGCGAAAACATTTACACGATTTATCCGCCGACGTACACGGCACGCGACTTGAAAGTTGAGCCGAAAATTTCTGCGGCGGGCGAAGTCTTGAAAGTCGGCTTCTTCGGGCAGTATCGTCGCGAAAAAAATCTGCGCGGGCTGTTGGAAGTTTTTCTGCGCGGCAAGTACACCCGTCGCGTCGAACTCAAAATTCAAGGCTCGACAATGCACGCGGAAGACTCGGACGACTTTGAATCGATTATTCGGCAATATCAATCCGACGAACGCTTAAGTTTCCTGCACAAAGGCTTGATCGGCGCGGAGTGGCAACGTGCGATTTTCGGCGTCGACGCGCTTTTGATGCCGTATTCGTCGCCGCGTTACCGTTATCATTGGGGCGGAATGTTGTTTACCGCGATTGGCTTCGGCAAGCCCGTCGTCGCGTCAAACGACATGAATCCCGAAGTTTTCGACCTGTATCGTGTCGGCGAAACGTTTCAAAGCGGCGATTTGGACGAACTTGCCCGCGTGCTTGAAACTTTTATCAACGACTTCGACAAAAATTTTCCGACATACGCGGCGAATCTCAAAGCGGCGGGCGAAAACTTTTCACCCGTGAACTTCGCAAAACGAATTGAACGAATCATCGGCTCGTAAAAAATTTATTCTGCGTCGAAAATTGCGGCGCGGGATTTTTTTGATATTATGAATTCGCACAAGGAGTAACATCACCAATGCGGCAACGGTCACGGCAAAAGGTTTCTTCGGCTTTCCAACACGGAGGTGATTGTCGTGGCTATGAAGGCCATGTACAACGCGGGCGCACAACTGTCGCTCGGCGAACTCAACAAAAACATCACCAAGGCGGGCAAAGCTTTGGCGCGTGTCTCGTCGGGCATGAGGATTATCGGTGCACAGGACGACGACTCGGCAAGTTTCGCCATATCCGAAAAGATGCGCGAACAGATTCGCAGTCTCTTGCAGGACAACCAAAACGTTCAAAACGGCTCGTCGATGATCAAAGTTGCCGAACGTGGTATCGACCAAATTATTCAGTTGCTCGACCACATGAAACAGCTTGCCATTGACGCCGCCAACGACTCGAACACCGACGAAGATCGCCGAACGTTGCAAAAGGAATTCGATTCGCGCATGTCGACGATTAACGACATTGTGATTGGCACGGAGTATAACGGCAAACGTTTGCTCGACGGCACCCGGGCGAAACGGAAAATCACTTCGGCCGAAGGTGAAATAATTCCGCCCGAACGAATTCTTCACGGCGGCGAAACAATCCCTGAAGATGACGAAGGTGTTTACATGTTGGCAAGAGATTGCACGGGCACGATAACGGTCAACGCGCATAACATTAAATTCGTGCAGGAAGATCCGTCGACGCCGCTCAACAATGTCAAAATCATCAGCCCCGAAGACGGCAACGCGAACATGTGGATTAAAGACTTGAACATCACAAACACGAACGGGGAATCTGTCATAAGGTTTCGCGGCACGGGCAACGTCTTGACTTTTGAAGGTTCTTCGGAACTGAAGCACAACTCTTCTCGTCCAACTGAGGCGATTGTTTATGTCGGCGAAGGTTTGACGCTCGAAGGTACAGGCAATTTGGCCGTCAAAGCTTACGGCTCTTCGATGACAAGCACAGCGATTGGAATTGACGCTTCCGAAAAGACGTACAGCGGGAGTTACGAAAGCATGAGGATTGACTCTTACATTACCGTCAACAGCGGCAACTATGACCTTTACGTCGAACGAGGCGGCGGCTGTATCGGCGGGGCGGACAACTCCTACTTTGTCGGCGACATAAAAATCGCGGGCGGTAACATCAAAGCTGTTGCCAATCACGGCTCGGCAATCGGTTGCGGCAGTTACGGCAGTCGTTACGATTTGGGTGATTGGCTTGACGGCACAATAACAATCGGCGACGGCGCAAACATCACTGCGAAAAGCACAAACGGCGCGGGTATCGGTGCAGGTTCGGAAGCAAGTTTGACTGATCCCGGCTACGTCTACATAAGCGAACAAGCTCAAATCTCCGCCACGGGAGCCAAAACGTCGCAGTACACAGATCGTCAAAAAGAATTTTACTACGGACAACGCGGCACAATAGTTGATGTCGAATTTCAAGACAGCATACCCGTTGAACGAAATCCTTCGGGTGTTGAAGACCCCGACGACTCCGAAACTTCGACGACTGAACTTTACGAAGGCAATCCGCTTTGGATTCAGCACGGCACGCAATCGGGTCAACGAATTCACGTCTACATCAACAGCATGAGAACCGAAGCACTTGGGATTGACGACGCCGAAGTCATCACGCGGGACAAAGCTCTTGACGCTATCGCCAAAGTTGACGCCGCACTCGAATACGCGTTAAACGAGGCGACAACGCAAGGCGCGTACCTTCAACGGCTCGAATTCACCGACTCGAACGTCACAATCATGGGCGAAAACGTTCAGCAAGCCGAATCGACAATCCGCGACGCCGACATGGCTCGCGAAATGACCGAATACACGAAATACAACATCTTGACGCAGTCTTCGCAGGCAATGTTGGCTCAGGCGAATCAAAATCAGTCGTCTATACTCAGTCTGTTGCAGTAGAAAATTCGTCGAAATGAACGACCGAAAAATTCGGTCGGCACCAACTGTTCCGCCGCTTTTAAAGCGGATCGTCAATCTTGAGTTTGTTGCAATAAGAAATTTATCCCGTGTCGAAAATTGCGGCGCGGGTTTTTTTTTGCTATCATGACCGAAAAATTGTCGGGTGGCTCAACCGTGGAAGAAGGGAATTCTCTGCGCGAACCCTACAGCAAGCCGCTTGAAGACGGAATATTTGAATTGCGTTGCAAAGTCGGCAAAGACATTACGCGAACGCTTTATTTTTTCTACATCGGCAAGAAAATAATCATGACCAACGGATTCGTGAAAAAAACTCAACGCACGCCCCGATCTGAAATTGATTTGGCAAAAGCACGACGCGAAGATTACATCAAACGTGAGGAGGCAATAAAAAATGAAAACCTTCGAGGAGTACAAGAACGACCTGCTGAAAAATGACCCGGAATTTGCGACATGGTACAACAGTGACGAGCGCAAAAGTGATTACGAAGCGACATTGGCAACCATAAATCGCGTTTCCGCAGTGCCGAAGCCCAAACACAAAATGCACCGACGCAACAAAGCCTTGGAAAAAGTTTGGAAGTCGTGGTGGTAATTCAATGGCTAAAGTTTCCGTGCTGATTTTGGCGAAGAACGAGGAAAAATTTATCGCCGCGTGTATCAAAAGCGTGCTCGATTTCGCCGACGAAGTTGTCGTTATCGACGATTTCAGCACCGACGCGACAGCAAAAATTTCCGCCGAACTTGGTGCGCGTGTCGTTCAACGTGCTTTGAACGGCGACTGGGGCGGTCAACAAACTTTCGCGATTAAGCAGGCACGTTTCGATTGGGTTTTCTTCATCGACGCCGACGAACGCGCAACGCCCGAACTTTCCGCCGCGATAAAAAACGTCCTCGAACGCGACGACAAAAGCATTGCTTGGCGAACGGCGCGCTTGAGTTATTTTTGGGGTCAACCGCTCAAACACGGCGGCTGGTTCCCCGACTACGTCACGCGGCTTTTCCCGACGGCAGGCAGTTACGTCACCGGCTTCGTGCACCCGCAAATTCATCACACCTGCGCCGAAAAAGACTTCGCCGAATCGGAATATCTCGTGCATTACCCGTATCGCGACTGGAATCATTACTTCAACAAGCTGAACTTTTACACGACGCTTGCCGCCAAAAAAGCGCACGAACAGGGCAAATCCGCGGGCATTTTGGATATGATTTTGCACCCGATCTGGGCAAGTTTTCGCATGTACGTCCTGCGCGGCGGCTTTTTGGACGGGCGAATCGGCTTCGTGTTGGCGGGCTTCCATTACTTTTACACGATGGCGAAATACGTCAAGCTGTACTACTACGGCAAAGAAAATGTTCACGTGACGGAGGCGAACGATGTTTAAAAATATCCTGGTCAACGCGCTGGTGAATTTGGGCGACGTGGTTTTGACGACTTCGGCACTTGCGCTCATCAAGAAAAATTTCCCCGACACGCGAATCACAATGCTCGTCAAGCCCGTTGTCGCCGACGCGGTGATTGACAATCCCGTTGTCGACGACGTGATAATTTTGGACTACCGCGCCAAAGAAAATTCTTTCGGCAAGATGCGTGCGCTTGTCCGTGAAATTCGACGCAGAAATTTCGACTTGGCAATTTCGTTTGACCGCAAACTTCGACCCGCGCTGTTGACATTTTTCGCACGAATTCCGCGACGTGTTTGCCCGACGAAAGTTTTTGACAACAATACAAGCCGCGTCACAATGCTTTACACCGACGTTATCGAAATTTCGCACGACCTGAACAAAACTTTGCAGGCGGAGACGTATCAAGAAATTGTCCGCAAATTTTTCGGAATCGACGGGCACGAGACGCCCAAATTCCCGAAAAAAAATTCGCCCGTCGCCGACGAACTTTTGAGTCGTCTGCCGACCGCGAAATTCAAAATTGCGCTGTGTGTCAAGGGCACTTTCCCGCTCAAAACGTGGAGCAAAGAATATTTCGCCGAGGTTGTCCGCGAACTCAACAAGACTTTCGACGCGGCGTTTTTTATCGTCGGAGCACCCAACGACCGCGATTATGCCGACGAAGTCATACGCGAAATCGGCTTCGACGTGGCAAATTTCTGCGGCGAAACTTCGTTGACCGATCTGGCGGAGATTTTTCGGCGCGTCGATTTATTTATCACCGTCGACACGGGCGCAACTCACGTTGCCGCGACAACGGGCGTCAAGATGGTAACGATTTACGGTTGCACAAGCCCCGACCGTTGGCACCCGATTAATCCGAACGCCGTCGTGTTCACCAGTCGCGAAAATTGTTGCCCGTGCACCTTCAAAACCGAAGAATGCCCGACGTATCCGAAGCCCGCCTGTCTGCAAAACGTCACACCCGCGCAGGTTATCGACGCGGCAAAAAATTTTCTGCGTCACGCTGACGAAAGCTTGTTTCGTTGACGGAGCGAAATCCCTTTGCTAAAATCCGATTCGGAGGCGATAAAAATGACTGAAACGATAAGTTTCGCGATTGACAGCGAAGATTTGAAAGAATTCAAAACTCAAACGGGCATGAGCCTGGCCGATTGCGTGAAAATCTTGATTAACAGCGTGAAATACGGCGGGAAATTGGAACTCGACCCGTTTTGGAGCGACGAAAACCAAAAACAGTTGCGAAAATCAATTGCCGAGTTCGACGAAGGCAAAACTGTCGAATTCACAGCGGAAGAATGGGAGAAATTCGTCAATGCACAAGAAATTCAGTGACCAAGCCTTTGAAGATTACATGTATTGGCAAAAGCAAGATCAAAAGACGTTGCGGAAGATAAACAATCTGCTGAAAGACATCGACCGTAACGGATATAACTGCACGGGCAAGCCGGAGCCGCTGAAAGGCGACAAATGATAAAAAGTTCTCGACAACGCGTCGGGGCTTTTTTTTCGTTGACGGAGCCGAAAATTTTGCTAGAATCAACGGCGAAATAATTTTTTGCGGAGTAACCATGAACATTTGTTTGCTGATTAAAGATTTTGCCGTCGGTACGAAATTTTTGGCGGACGGACGCCCGACCAAAAGCGGAGCCGAAATTCACGGCGAAAATCACGCCTTGCAGTTAATCAAACTCGGTCACCGCGTCACAATCATGACGAAGAAACGTTTTTTCCGCACGGCGGCACGCGAAAATTTAAACGGCATTGACTTGGTTCGACTGCACCCGCCGTTTCGCTGGCTGGAAATTTTTTTGCGACTTTTGACGACGCACAACGACATCGACGCGTTTTACATCATCGGGACGCCGAAATTTTCCGTGTGGGCAATTCTGTTCGCACGCCTGTTCAAAAAGCCCGTGACGTTGGCTCTGACGGGCAAAGCGGAAATTTTTTCACGCGACGGTTGGCGAAACAAAATTCTGTCGACGTGCACCAATTACGTCGCAACGACTAAAGAAATTCGCGACGGTTTCATCAAAAACGGCGGCATTTCGCCCGAAAAAATTTCGATCTTGCCGCACGGCATCGACACGAAAAAATTTCCGCAGTCTGACGAAGCGCAACGTCGCGAACTGAAAATTTCGCACGGCGTCAACCCGAATTGCAAGGTTTTGCTGTTCTGTGCGCGAATCGTGCCCGACAAAGGCGTCGACACACTGCAGGCGACTTGGCGAATTTTGCACGCGAAATTTCCCGACGCAATTTTGTTCGTTGTCGGCGGCGGACTGAATCATCTGCTTGACGAACTGCGAAAACTTTCAACCGAACTCGACGGCTCAATCAAAGTCATCGGCGAAGTTGACGCGCCCGCGGAATTTTATCGGCTTGCGGACGTGTATATTTTCCCGTCGCGGCATGAAGGCTTGCCGACTTCGCTTTTGGAAGCAATGTCGAGCGGACTGCCCGCCGTCACGAGCGACATCGGCGGTTGCGAAGACGTGATTCAAAACGACGTGAACGGCTACCGCGTTTATTCGGAGGACGCCTCTGCCTTCGCGGAAAAAATTTCGATTCTGTTCACCGACGACGAGCGACGGAAAATTTTCGGTCAACGTGCGGCGAAATTGATTCGCGATACCTGCGACTTCACGACCGTTATCCCGAAACTTGCCGAAATTATTGCGAGAAAGTGAGGAAAAAATAATTCTATGACACCGGAAATTCTCATGCAAAGATATTGCTATGTCCCCAGCAAATCTGAAATTGCCAAAATTGATTCACTTGAGGCAAATGCCGAAAAAGGCGATTCAAGTGCCGTACAAGAACTTTACGATCTGTATGAACAAGGTCATTATATCCCGCGTGACGGGAAAAAATTCGTCAAGTTATTGCTGACTAACGTTTATAGAGACGACAATTTTTATTGTAACATCGGTAGCATATATTTTTACGGTGACGGCATTTCGAGAGATTTCGGAAAAGCTGTTTGGTGGCTCAAACGGGCAGCAAACTGCGGAAATAGCGAGGCAATGTATTTGTTAGGCGACATTTACTTGACTGCCGAAAAAAATCAAAAACATTCTGATGTCGCTTGGTTTATTCGTGAAGACGAGATTTTCAAAAATTTTCATCTGGCATTCTATTGGTTTAATCGGTGCTTTGAAAGTTATTGTTACGGCGGAAACCCTCGACGCTATGATTTGTGTTTTTACGGTTTCGGTTTGCATTTGGAATATGACCGTGCCTTTGAAGTTTTTCTTGAAACACTTAAAATGCCGCGTTACTCGGAACTTTTGTATTGCATGGGAGAAAAATATTTCAAAGGTCTCGATGTTCAAAGATCAATCGATGAGGCAATTCAATGGTTTACTCGAGCCGCCGCACACGGAAGCAACAAGGCTATTCGTACACTCGGAAGAATTTATCGTGAAGGTGACGGCGTTCCGCAAAATATTGATCGCGCTGTTTTCTGGTACGAAAAAACTAATCAACGCGATTATCTGAAAGGTATATATGAAATTGCAAAGATGTATAAGGACGGTGTCGGCATTGAAAAAAATCCTGAAAAAGCTTGCGATTACTTTGATACAATTATCCGAGAGTTGATTTAGGCGTGTTAGACATGAACGACAAAAAAATTTTCGACGCGTGGGCGGAAAAAAATCTTTGCGACGACGACCAACGCCACCTTGCCGAAGCGTGCGGAGTTTTCGAGCTTGTCGGCGCGGAAGTTCAAGCCGAAGAAGTTTTGACTACGGGCAATTCGTTCTTCGACAAAAATTTTTTCGGCACGCGGGTTTTGGTACTTGCGCCGCACCCCGACGACGAAATTAACATTGCCGGCAACATGATTTTGACTTTGGCGACCGCCAAGGCTGAAATTTTCGTTGCGTATTCGACCAACGGCGATTTTGAGCAGTCGGCGAACGTTCGCGCCCGTGAAGCCGTCGACGCGCTGAAAATTTTGGGCGTGCCCCGCGACAAGATAATTTTTTTCGGCTACGGCGACGGTCACAAACTTTCCGACGTGCCGACGACTTCGCCCGCAGGCTTTTCGGAGACTTACGCGGCGGACGATTTTGTCGATTACGCGAAAAAAACTTTCGGACGCCACAGCACGTATACCCGCGACAACTTCAAGCGCGACCTGAAGACGTTGTTGCTTGAACTTCGGGCGAACATAATTTTTTGCGTCGACTTCGACAGTCACCCCGATCACCGCACGCTGTCGATTTTGTTCGAGGAAGTCATGGGCGAAATTTTGTCCGAACGCCGCGATTATCGTCCCGAAATATATAAAAAATTCGCGTACTCGACGGCTTTCACTGCCGCGCCCGATTTTTACGCACAAAATCTGCTTGCGACGCGAAAACCCAAAGTCGGCGAAACCGACACGTACGATTTCGACTTGATTGACCGCGCAAATTACGTTTGGGCGGACAGAATTCGCTTCCCCGTGCCCGAAAATTGCCGTCGAACGACCTTGAAGGACAATCCGCTTGCCGAGGCGATTTTTGCGCACAAATCTCAACGCAACCAGTGGAATGCGCTTCGGATTTTGAATTCCGACGAGATTTTTTTCGAGCGACGCACCGACAACGAAACTTTTGCCGCGAAAGTAACGGCGACTTCGGGCGACGCGTCAAAAGTTCGCGACTTCAAAATCATCGACACCGCCGACGTTGAAATTTCGCCCGCGCAGTTTGCGAATAATTTATGGCAACCGTCGCCCGACGACATGCACAAGAAAATTTTTTTCGAGTGGAACGAGCCGGCGCAAGTTCAACGCGTCGCGATTTACGGCAACCCGCTTGACGAGGATACGGCGGAACTGCTTTTGCGGCTTGAACTTGCAAATAAGTTCGCCGTGATTGACAAGGCGCGAATTTCTTCGGATAATGTCAAAAATTTCCGCGTCACGTTGCCGAATCACGGTCGCCCGCTGATTTTGGACACGGAAAAATTTTTCGTCACGCGTGCGGAAATTTCCGTTATCAACGCGGGCAAAAATTTCGGGCTGTCGGAAGTCGAATTTTTCGCGAACGCCGAGCCGCTCAAGAAAATTCCGCCGTTCGTCAAGCTGACCGTCGACGAAAATTTTTTCTACCGATACGCGTTGCCGTGGGAAGTCGAAAAAATTTCGCTGGGGCTTTACCGCTTTCACGTTGATGCGCCCGTGAAAATTTCCGCGACGGCGGGCGACGAAGTCATTTTGTCGGAAGTTGTTACGAACGAAGAATTAATTTTGAATTTCGGCGACGCAAGCGAAGTTGTCGTTACGGCTGAAGTCGTCGGCACGGACATTTATGACCGCGCAATAATTCGCCGCGTCGGAGATTTCGCGCAGATTCAGCTGAAAGTTTGGCAGTGGCTCGACAAGCTCCGCGTTCACAAAGTCCGAAAGCTCAACAGGTAGCAATTTCGCCGCGGCGACAACGCTTGAACGTCGACAACGTTGCAGATAACTCCAATTGTTCCGCCACTTTCAAAGTGGCCGGCAGTGGCTCGACAAGCTCCGCGTTCACAAAGTCCGAAAGCTCAACAGGTAACGAAAAATGCGCGTTTTAACCATCAACGAAGACCTTTTTATCGGTTCGGGCGGGCACCAGGCGACGTACATTCACCCGATTGACCCGACGAAGTGCATAAAAATCCCGCACATGCAAGACGACGGCGACGTTCGCAAGGAAATGCGTTATCGTCAAGCTTGCGCGAAAAAACTTGCCAAATCGCGGCTCGTGACGGAATTTTTTGGCACGGTCGACACGAATTTGGGACTCGGCTACGTCTTTGAACGCGTGTTCGATTACAACGGCAAAACTTCCCGCGACATGAAAAAATTTCTGCCGAAAACGCGTCCCGACACAGAGACGTTGCACAGAATTTGGACGATTTTGCTGACGTTCAAATCGGATTTTCTGCGCGAAAGCATTGCGATTGTCGACACGGACATCGAAAATTTCATGGTTCAGGAGCCGTCGCGTGGCGTTTTTCGCGTGCGAATCGTCGACAACATCGGCACCCCGGTTTTAATACCGCTGGTGTACTGGTTTGACTTCGCGGCGGCGTGGAAGGCGAAACGTTACTGGAACCGAATCGCGGCGTGGCTTGCGGAAAATTATTCCGAAATAATCCCGCCCGAATTGGCCGAACAACTCAAGGCGACCTGATTTTTGCGAGATTTTTTGAAGCATGATATAATTTCAACGCAAAGGAGGTGACACACATGAAAAAATTTTCGATTTTGGCGGCGTTCGTCTTCGCCGTGATGATTTCTTCGACGGCTTTGGCGGCAAATTGGGTTCTTATCGAGACTTTAAACAGCGACGACGTTGTTTCAAAAACTTACGTCGACAAAGATTCGATTAAACGCGGCATCCACTCCGAAAAGTTGAATTTTTCGCGTGAGGACGGCTTCAGCGTCGTCGTGAAAACGGTTTTTGAGTTCAAAGACAAAAAAAATCCGCTCACGATGATTATGTCGGTCGGTTTATTCGAGGAAAACGGCGCGAAAAAGTACTGCGTGTTTGAAATAAGCGACGAAAAAGGCAGCGTTACGCCGGGTTCTTCCGACAAACTTGAAATTTCAAACGCCGACGGCAGCGACGGAACGATTTGGCCGGCAGTTTGGGACTACGTCCAAAAAAATCTGCCGTGAAATTGTTCCGCGACGAAAAAAATGCCTCTCCTTTTGCGGAGAGGTATTTTTGTGGTAAAATCGCCCAAACGACGCAAGGAGATTTGAGCCATGAAAAATTTTTCGCTTGACGCGGCAATGTACCCGATCGTGCTGATTTTGGCGTTCGCAATTCCGTTGTCGACGGCGGCGGCCTCAATCGCGGTCGGACTTGGCACGGCGTTTGTGCTGTTTCAGTGGTGGCGAACGAAAACTTTCCCGCAATTCGACGTAAAACTCCTCGAAGTTTTGGCGGTTTACCTCGTGTGTCAAATTTTCGTTGCGATAATGAGTTGGGAGCCGAAAATCAGTTTCCGCGAAGTGTTCGGACAGTTGCACCGATTTTTTCCGCTGATTTTCGCAATGACGTTCATCAAAAACCGTCGACAGCTGAGCGGCGTGTTAATCGCGTCGATTTTGGCGTTTTTGCTCAACGATTTGGCGGGACTCTTGCAATATTTCGCGTTGGGCGAGCCGCGGGCATTCGGCTTCAACCACACGCCGACGTTTTACGGCTCGTTCATGTTGATGCAAATGCCGTTTTTGATTTTCGCGTCGCAGCTGAAGATTTTGCCGCAACTTTGGCGAAAAATCGTGCTTGCAACGGCGGGCTTGAGCTTAATTTGCCTCGTTTTGTCGATGACGCGTGGCGCGTGGCTTGCGTTCGTGTGCGTCGCGGTGATTTTCTTCGTGCTGGAAAAAAATTATCGCATCGTCGCCGCAAAAATCTTCGCGGGACTGGCGATTTTGTTCGTAATCGTGGCAATGACTTCGCCGACAATTCACGCACGGCTTGAAACGATGGTTTCGACGAAGTTCCAAAGCAACACAGAACGCGTCTTGATGTGGCAATCGGCGTTGAAAATCTTCGCGGACTACCCGTTGACGGGCGTCGGGCAAAAAATGTTCGTCAAGGCGTACAACGAGCAATACATTTCGCCCGAAGCGATTGAGCGACCCGAAGTCACCGAAGGCGGGCACACTCAACCGCATAACAACTTGCTCAACGAGGCGTCCGAAGGCGGAATCGTCGGTTTAGCGGCGTTTATCGGACTTTACGCGTATTTTTTCTGGCGATTTTTCCGTCAACACCGTCGCGAAAAAAATATCCCGTTCGGTGCGGGTTTGACGGCGATTTTAATTTTGGCGGGACTGCAACTCGAAGGTCTGACCGATACGAACATGACGCAAGTGCCGATTATGCGCGAATTTTGGCTGCTCGCGGGCACGTTAATTGCGTCCGAAAATATTTTGAGGAGTGACATGTTTGGCGACAATCGACGAAAAAATTTTTGAGAAACCCAAGTACGACGAAGGCAAAATCGACGAACCGTTGACCGAAGAGCGAATCGCGGCTTTGAAAAATTTCGCGCAGTCAATCGGCGTCGAATTCACGGATTTTGTGATGCTCAACCGCGCTTTGACGCACAAATCTTATGCCCGCGAATTCGATCCGAAACTCAAAGACAATCAGCGGCTGGAATTTTTGGGCGACGCGGTTTTGGGTCTTGCAACGGCGGATTACCTGTTCGAGCACTTCACGAAGTTGACCGAAGGCGAATTGACAAAAACCCGTTCGAGTTTGACGCGACAATCGACTTTGACTCGTCTGGCGGAAAAAATTCACCTTGACGACGTTTTATTGCTTGGCGTGACGGAGGCGGGCACCACTCGCGGGCGAGATTCCAACCTTGAAGACGCCTTCGAGTCGGTTATCGGCGCGATTTACCTTGATTGCGGCTGGGAAGTTGCCCGCGATTACATTTGGCGACAGATGACCGACGAATTTGAGCGCGTCAAGCTCACCGGCATTCCGAAAGATTACAAAAGCAAGTTGCAGGAAGTCATTCAGCGCGATCCGACGCGAAAAGTCACGTACAGCGAACTCAACGAGAGCGGTCCTCCGCACATGCGAACTTTCGAGGCTGCGGCGTTGATTGACGGCAAAATTTTCGGTCGCGGTGTCGGCAAAAGTAAAAAGCTCGCCGAACAGAGGCCGCCAAACACGCTTTGACCAACCTCGGCGAACTTGATTGAAATTTACAATCGTCCCAATCGGGGCGATTTTTTTTGTGATAACGACGCGTTCAATTACGCATTTCGCATTATGCATTACGCATTAATAATCGTCCCAATCGGGGCGATTTTTTTTGTGATAACGACGCGTTCAATTACGCATTACGCATTATGCATTACGCATTAATAATCGTCCCAAGCGGGGCGATTTTTTTTGCGGCGTCGCGTTCAATTATGCATTACGCATTATGCATTACGCATTAATAATCGTCCCAAGCGGGGCGATTTTTTTTTGTGATAACGTCGCTTTCAATTACGCATTTCGCATTACGCATTACGCATTAATAATTGTCCCAACCGTTGCCGGCGTGCTTGCCCGCGACGGTTTTAATTTTGTCGGGCGGAAACGGCGTGTCGTCCGCGTCGAAATAGCCGATGTCGACGATTCGCGCCTGCACAATGTCGTTGTTGCGACCGACGGGCACGTCAACCACGTCGCCGACGGCAAGCGTCTCGTCCTCGGTGCGGTAGGTGTACGATTTATAGCTGCCCTTGAACTGAACTTTGCACAGGATAATTTTTTCGGCGTCAATGAGGCGAATATTTTCGGGCACAAAAATTTTCGCCGTCAAATCGGGCATAAATTCATGAATTGCCTCGGCGAACTTGACGATGCCCGGCATTGCAAATTCGCTGTAAGCCGCGGTGATTGATGTCGAATTTCCGTCGTGACGCGTCATCTTGACGGCAAGATTCATTACGCAAACGTTGTCGTCGGTGACTTCGAGCGCGTCGAAAAATTTTTGGCAGATGTTCAGAAAATTTTTCGTGCCGCGGGTGTCGAGTCGGTAAATGTGCGTCGAAGAATTTTTGTCGAGCGTCAACGTTTCGTCGGCGCGTGCCAAAGTCAAACGTTCGCAAATGTCGCCGTGCGTCAACGTCAATTCAAGCGCGTCGATTCGGTTGCCATCGATAAATTGCATTTCGGGGACAAGCGCGTCGAGCAAGTCCAAAAAATCATCCCACGCGTCGGGGAAAGCGTTCGTGCCGCGGCTTCGACAAATTTTTTCGCCGTCGCGCAACGTCAAACTCCATTGCACGCCGCTTGAGCCGTCGCCGTAAAATTTTTCCCACGCGGGAATATCGAGCGCGTCAAGTTTGTCGAGCCAATCGTCGCCAACGTTCGCGACGGATTGATTTTTGTCGACGGGCTTGAATTCGTTGCGCAAAATTTTGTACGCGACCTGCGCGCCGTCAACGTGAATTTCGACGGTTTTGTATCCGCGCAAATTGTTGCCGACGGTGAATTTAAGGTATTTCGCCATCACTCGATCTCCCAGAAAAATTCTGCCGTGTCGGTCGCGGTGAGTTCTTTGGGGCTGAAGTTAAACGCCGCGTCGTTCGCCGTGCCCGGCACCGAAAGTGCGTCCAAAATCGTGCGAGATGACGAAAATTCGTCGGGCGCGTAATTTATTTCGACGAGCTTGCCGAGTTTCACGCCCGAAGCCGCGCACAGAACTTCGGCTTTGCGTCGAGCGTCTTTTGCGGCGGCTTTCAAAATTTCGTCGGACAGTGCAGACTTGTCTTTGAGCTTGAACGAGACGAAAATTTTAGGTTGCGACAGACAGGTTGCCAACGCGCTGAGAGCCGCGTCGAGTTTGTCGCCGTCGAAATCGAAACTCAGCGTCAAGTCGTGCCGACATTCAAAGCCGATGAAAATTTCGCGGTAACGTTTCGTGTTGCCGTCGCGAAATTCTTCGGAGTCGTATTTCGCCTCGACGTTGAAATTGTTCGTCTTGAGGTCGTCGGCGTCAAAGCCCGCCTCGGCAATCGATTCGCGGAGCATTTCAATTTGCTGTGCGGCGAGTTTGACGGCGTCGGAATACTCTTTGTTCTGCGCGCTCAGCGTCAAACTCAACACGACGAAATCGGGCGACTTGACGGCGTGTCCCGTGCCCGTGACGTGAATTTTGCGTTCTTGCATGAAGGTTACCTCCGTAAAAATAGTGGTTAGTGGTTAGAAAATTGTCACTGTACACTAGCCACTAGCCACTAGCCACTGACAACGTCATGGCAATTTCGTCGCAATTGGCGAATTTCGGGCAGTCGATACATTCTTTCCAGATTTTGTGCGGCAACGATTCTTTGGTCGTCAACACGAAGCCGAGCGATTGAAAAAATTCGGGTCGGTAAGTCAGCGTGAAAAATTTTTTGACGCCGACGGTGCGACCTTCGTCCAAAAGTTTTTTGACGATAGCCGAGCCGATACCGTGCCGCGAAAAATTTTCGTCAACTGCCATTGAACGAACTTCCGCCAATTCGTGCCACGTCAAATGAAGTGCGCCGACTCCGACAATTTTTTTCGTGTCGACATCTTCGGCAACGACGAATTCGCGCAAAGTTTCGTAAAGCGTGCTGTGCGGTTTGGGCAACATAAGCCCCTGCGACGCGTAAACCGCAATTAAATCGTGAATTTCGTCGACGTCCGCGAACGTCGGCTTGCGATAAACAAACATTCAAACTCCTTTGTCGAAAAGATTCAAGAAACGTTGCAAACACCACAGTTGCCAACGCTGATTGCCCGTGAACGTCGACATGTCAAGATTCGGCTTGAATTCGGGACGCGACGGCTGCCAATCCGCGAAGTAAAAATCGACGGGACGCGGCATCGGAACTTTGTCGGGCACGGGCACATTCGGATATTTTTTCGCGAACAGCTCCCGAATCAAATATTTCGGCTCACCGTGACGCACGCGGTACAAGTCAAGCGGCTCCGACATTTGCAAATTCGCATACGGGTCAAAGTACGCAATCTGCGCGGTCTCGAAAGCGTTCATGTACGAACCGGAACTTTCGACGGAAAAAACGTCGTCCATGAAACGCAGGAAGTCAATTTTGTCGCCTTGACGGTACCGTTCGAAAAGATAGCTCACGTCGACAGGCTCAACCAAAACCGCGGCGGGGTCGGTGAACGTGTACCGCTTGACAAAATCGTCGAACGTCCAATCCCGCGACAAAAGTTGATCCATGCCGCCGAAAATCAAATCGCTGCTTTCGCCGACAATCAGCATTTCGACGCCGTCGGCTTTGGCTTGATTCGCGGCGACGACAAGTTGAGGCTCGATTGAGTGAACGGGCGCGCATTTGTTGCGTAAAACCGCGTCGACGTGCGGCTCAATCGCCTGCCAATTTATGTCGACGTGATGAAGTTTCAAGCCGTAAGTTTCCGCGTAAATTTCGGCGCGTTTGAGTTCGTCGGTGTAAATCGTGCCGTCCAAAAATCTGAACGTGTACGCGTCGCAACCTTTCATGTACGCCGCAAGACAAGCCGAATCCATGCCGCCTGAGAGCATCAAGCCGAGTTTTCGACCGCGCAAGTCGGCAAAATTTTTCGCAATGGCTGCGTCAATGTCGTCCGCCGTCGCGACTTTGATTCGGTTGACGGGCGGCTGAAAATTTCTGTGACGAAGCCCGTCAAAAAATTCGACGCCGTCACGTTCGACGTAGCGGAAAGCCAGGTACGAACTCATGCAAAAATTTTTGTCGACCATGTCACTTGACCTCCTCGCGCAGGCGAATCAGAGTTTGATTAATCAGCGTTGAGCTTGTGCCTTTCGTGTACGGAAAATAAACCACCTTGACGCCGACGCTTTGAAACTTCGACTCCATTTCGCGCCAACGTTCGGACTGATACCAATCGTCGCCGACAAACAGGATGTCGAATTTGAGCTTTTCCCAAGCCGCGAACTTGTCGATGTCTTCCTGCGGAATTGCCGCGTCGACGTATTTGATTGAACGCACGATTTCAAGCCGCTCCTCGAACGGGATAACGGCGCGCTTGTTTTTGTACTGAACCAGCTCGTCAACCGTGACGCCGACGATTAACTTGTCGCAGAGACCTTTGGCGTTTTTGAGCAAATTCAAATGCCCGATGTGAAACAAGTCGTAAACGCCCGTCGTGTATCCGATAACCATTGAAAAATCGCCTCACTTCACAATCGAACGCAAAATTTCGACGGTTTTCTTGACGCCCGAACGCGTGTCGTCTTTGGGCGACCAACCAAGTCCGCGAAGTTTGTCGTTGGTCATAATCGCGTTGACGACGACGGAAAAACCTTTGCGTTGCGTTTCGGTCGGCAACTCGAAGATGACCTTGCGCCCGTTCAAGCCGCTGATATATTCGGCAATTTCGCGCAGAGACAAAATTTCGCTCGAATCGGCGACGTTGTACGCTTCGCCGCAGTTGCCGTTAAGCAGGCAGTACAAAATTCCGCAAGCCGCATCCGTCGCACAGCAGTAAGAAAATCTCGGCAGACCTTGACTTTTGAGCACGATGTCTTCGCCGCGAACGCCGTTCATGATAAATTCGCTCATTGCCTTGGAATCGTCAAGGCGAATCGTCGCGCCGTAAACTCTCGACAGGCGGGCAATCGTAACGTCAAGCCCGTGTTGGCTGATGTACGCCTGACAGAGAGCCTCGCCCGCACGTTTGCTTTCGGGGTAACCTGCGCGAAGTGTGTTGCAATCGATGTAGCCGCAATATTTTTCGTCGAAGATGTCTTCGGGACGCAGAGCCTTGCCGTAAATTTCGACGCTCGACACGAAGACGAATCGCGAAACATTTTTCACGCGACAAAACTCAAGCAGATTGTGCGTGCCCAAAATGTTGGCGGTCATCGTTTCGACGGGTTTTGTCGAATACAGCAACGGGTGCGTGTTGCTTGCCGCGTGAATCACGAAATCGACGGAATCGGCAATTTCAATCGGCGAATTTACGTCCAGCTTGACGAAGCGAAAATTTTTGTCGCCCGCGTAATCGGCGAAACGTTCGGCGGAAATTTTTTCGTTGCGACCGGCGGCAAGAATCGTCAAGTTCAAGCCGTAGCGATTTTTTTTCATGAGCGCATCAACCAAAACCGTGCCGATTAAACCCGTCGCGCCCGTCAACAGCAGAGTTTTGTTCGCAAGTTTCTGCCACGGAAGATTTTCGGCGGCAATGCCGGCAATGTCCGCCGCGTAAAGTTCATGTTTGATGTACACGTCGCCACCTCACTTGAGCCAGGAAGTTTTCTTCGCGGCAAGGAGCGCCTTGAACAGCTCGATGTCGTCAACCGTCGTGATTTTGATGTTGCGGTCGGAGCCGCTTGCGAAATAAAGCGTTTCGCCCAAGTCAACCATCATGGTGTTGGTGTAAGACGAACCGTAAATGCCGATCTCCTCGGCGAAGGCTTTTTCGTACGCCCAAAGCAGCTTGCCGAACTTGTACGCCTGCGGAGTTTGCACGCGGCGAAGTGTGTCGCGAACAATGTATTCGCGTGTGCTGAATTCGTCGGCTTTCTTGAAAATCTGTTCGTTGTAGGGAAGACTGGTGACGCCGTTGCCGAACTTCCGACACGTCGCGATAACGTCCGACAAAACTTCCTCGTCGACAAGCGGGCGAATTCCGTCGTGCACGATGACAATGTCGTCGTCCGCGCAGATGTCTTTGAGCGCGAAGACGCCGTTTCGACAAGATTCTTGCACGGTCGCGCCGCCGTTGACGATTTTCGTGAGCTTGGTGATGTTGTATTGACGCGAATAAGCGCGCAAAATGTCCTGCCAACCGTCAAGGCACACGACGACAATCCCGTCAACTTCGGGGTGCTTCTGGAAATTTTCAAGCGTGTAAATGATTATCGGCTTGTCGTGCACGTTGATAAATTGCTTCGGGATGTCTTGACGCGTGCGCTGTCCTTTGCCCGACGCGAGAATCAAAGCGTAAGTGCTCATAAAAAATTTGCGGCAACAATTCGCCGCAGGTCACCTCCGTTGAAAATTTCAGAGCCGAAACTCTTTCGCAATGGTCTTGAAAATGAATTCGCCCGCAGTCATGCCGTTGGTTTTGATATAGTTCATGTGTTCGTCGAAAAATTTCATGCGAGCGTTAAACATGTCGTCGTTGCCGTCGACGAAAACTTTTTGCATTAGCGCGGCGATACCGTTCAAATTTCGCCCGTCGACGCGATAAAGAATTTTCATGAGCGCGTTGCCCAAGTCGTTGAAACGTTGCGTGTCACGGGTCAAAAAAATCATCGGCTTGTGCGTGTACTGGTATTCGCCGATCCACGAGCCGCAGTCCATAATCATGCCGTCCGAAGTGGCGAAAAGTCCCTGATAGTACGGCCCCGTGAAAACCTGCGCGTTGGGCAAGTCGTTCCACGCCTGCAGATATTTTTTGAACGCCTCGTCCGACTCAAAAACGCCGTGCCCGACCGCCGACGACAAAAGCATCGGGTGCGGCTTGACTACCCACGAAATTTCGGGGTGCGCTTTGGCGAACTCGTACATGAATTTGTAATTATATTGGAACGTCGCGTAAAGAATTCCGCTTGCAATCGACCAGTGCGGTGCCCAAATGATTTTTTTCGCGTTCGGGCGCGTGACTTTCCAATCGAACTTGAGCGCGTCTTTGTCTTGATAAAACGCGTCGAGCTTCGTATAACCGCTGTACAATCCGCGAACCATGCCCGTGCGACAACGATTTTCGAGCAGGTTGATGTGAAATTTCGTGTCGAAGAACAATTTCCAGCCGACGTGATAAATCGGCGTGTTGTAAATGTTCCAGTCCGTCATGTTGAAACCGTAGGGTATGTACGCCATCAAAGTTTCCGTGCCGATTGACGCGAGCTGTAACGCTTTCGGCAGGTAGTGGAAATACGGCCGCAAAAAAATCAGCAAGTCCTGCGCGGGCACGGTTTGATTGTCGTCCTTCACGCCGACGACGTTTATTCCGCGTGACTTGAAGCCGTCGAGTCCGCGATTAAAATCTTCGAGCGCGAGCGGCATGTTGCGAAAACTTTTTTGCAGGCACAGGAAAAACGTCGTTTCGCAACGCGGATTTTTCGCGAAAAAATTATACAGCGCGTCACCGCAATACATTGACGGGTCGTCCGAAACGAAGGCGACGCGGATTTTCTTTTTGGCGCGAATTTTTTTGACCGCCGAAGCAAAATAATCGTCGACGGCGGAGTTGTAAACTTCCTTCGGCAAAAAATTCGACACGGCGAAAAGCTGTTCGTAATTCAAGCGGGCAATCTTTTCGACGGGGAAAAATTTTCTGCCGCGCAACGCAAAATCAGCCGCCGTCGAAGAAATCGCCGCGCCCTTCGGATTCAAATGCGTCAAGTCGCTGAAACAATCGTATTCGGTTTGTGCGCCGAACATGTCGACAACCGCGAAGTCGTAAATTTTTTCCAAACGGTCAAGTTCGCGGCGGAGACGGAACAAAATTTCGCGGTCGTAATTTTTGCGCAAAACGGTCGTGAACGGAAACAAAATCCCGACAGCTTTGGCACCGTTGTCGCGGCAAAGCTTGATGTACTCTTCCAACACGCGCAGATTTTCGGCAACGGTTTGTTCGTCGAAAGGCAAGGTGTTTTGCGCAAGAGCCGCCTTTTGATTCGTCACGTCGCCGACGGAAAGTTTTTTGTTCAACGCGGCGCGGAGTTTGTCGAAATTTGAATCAGCCTGTGCGCTTGTCACGGAGTTGAAAGATTTTTGGATGTTGTCGTTGAGCAGGTTGACCAAATTTCTGTCGTGTGCGGTCGTGACGGTAATTTTTTCGCGCAAGGCAAGTGCGTACACGAAATCATTTGCGCATGTGGAAAAATTCTTTCGCCCGTCGACACGCAAAGAACTCGGCGCAAGTCCGATGAAAACGAATTTAATCGTGCCGCGCTTGACGCTTTGGAAAACGTGTTGAGCCGTCCGAAAACTTTGCCGCAAGTCTTGATTCGGAGCCGCCAAGTTGACTGCCTTGACGTCGGGAAAATTTCTGAAGTCAAGTCCGCGCACGGTGAATTCGTCGCCCGTCGCAAAACAATTCGCGTTGCCTTCCTCGGCGAAACGAATGTTCGCAAGCCACGACGGATTTATCTGCGCGAGCAATTCAAAATTGACGATGTTGGCTTCGGGCACGCCGTTTTCCGTCAAGAAAATTTTCATGTCGGCGACGGAGTTGTCCGTTTTCCCGAAGATGAGCCACAGACAATTTTGCCCGATTTCGACAACTTGATTGATGTACGCGAACGACAGGGCTTGAACTTTGATGTCTTTCGTGATTTCAAGGAAATTTCCGTCGCCGTCGTCGGTCAGCAAGGCAAGAGGCGTCACGCGGTTGAAATTCAAAATCGTCAAGGCATTGCCCAAAGATTTTTTGTTCAACGCGACGAGAACCACTCGGATTTTGTTCATGAAGTGACCTCCTTAAAAATCTGCGGCGAATTCTATCACAGCGTGCGGGCTTTTTCAATCGAACGCTTCAAAAGCGGCTACTGAGCAAAACATTGCAAAGTTTGTTGGGTAATGTTCGCCTTTATGCTATAATGCGCACGATACGCCAAGTCCTTGACGAAAAATTTTTGGAGGCGATTAAGCATGTTGATTGATAACGACGACAAAACTTTGATTGAGCGAAAAATTTCGTCGGAGCCTGTGTTTGACGGTTGTTTGTTGCACGTCAAGCGCGACGAAGTTGAATTGCCCAACGGTCACAAGGCCGTTCGCGAATGGATTAAACATCCCGGCGCGTCGGCGATTGTCCCGCTGTTGCCTGACGACCAAATTATTCTCGTGCGGCAATTTCGTTACCCCGTCGGTCAAGTCACGCTCGAAGTTCCCGCAGGCAAACTCGACAAAGTCGGCGAAGACCCGATCGAATGCGCCAAACGTGAACTGTCCGAAGAGACGGGCTACATTGCGGGCAAAATCTGGAAACTCACGACGATTGCGACGACCGTCGGCTTCACGGACGAATATATTCACCTGTACGCCGCGACTGATTTGACGGCGGGCGACAAGCACCCCGATTCGGACGAATTCATCAACGCGGTGAAAGTTCCGCTGATTGCCGCAGTTCAAATGGTTGAGTCGGGCAAAATTTTCGACGCGAAGTCCGCCGTGTCGATTTTGTTGCTCGCCAAGCAAGTTTTCCTGAAAAAATAAGCGTTACCCGAATCATTACGCATTTCGCATTTCGCATTACGCATTGATTTTCGGAGGTGTTTTAATGTTTGATAATCCCGGCGGCTTTTTCATGAACTTGATTGCCGGTCTGCCCGCGATTGTTATCGCAATGGTCGTTCACGAATATTCGCACGCACGAGTTGCTTACGCGTTGGGCGATTACACGCCGCGACTGCAGGGACGCTTGACGCTCAATCCCGCCGCGCACGTCGACCCGATCGGGCTGTTGATGCTGTTCCTCGTGCATTTCGGTTGGGCGAAACCCGTGCAGATAAATCCGAACAACTTCAGCAACCCGCGCCGCGACGACATTTTGGTATCGCTTGCCGGTCCCGCGTCGAATTTGGTTACCGCCTTCGTGACGTTGATAATTTTCGTACTGCTGATTAAATTCAACGTAGGCTTGTCGAAAGGCGCGCTCGTCGTCCTCAACCTGATAATCATCTACAACATCAACTTCGCGATATTCAACATGTTGCCGATACCGCCGCTCGACGGTTCGCACATCCTGCGAAATATTTTGCCGTACGAAATGGCGCGGGCCTACGAACGGCTCGAACAGTACAGCTTCGTGTTTTTGATTCTGATACTTGCGACGCCGATACTCGATTGGGTCTTCGTGCCGTTGCAACGGATAATTTTCGGGCTGTTCAAAGGTATTGCGGGAATTCTGCTGTGAAATTTCATCAAGGAGTGATTGAAATGTCTGACACACAAACATTAAGCCCCGAAATTCTAAACGTCACGGAAAACGTCACCTTCACGCCGCTCGAATTGAAATATTTCGTCTTGGAACTCAAAGACATGATGGCTGAAGGCAAATTCGATCTCCCGAAAGTCATTCGCGCCGCTCGTTTTTACGCCGACATCGAAAGAAGCGACAAACAGCTCAAAGAAGGAAAGGTTATTACCTTTACCGACGACGAATGGGAGAAATTCATCAATGAACAAAACCTTCACTGAAATCGGCTTTGAACATTACGTCTACTGGAGTCATCAAGACCTCAAGACGTTCGACAAAATCAATCGGCTGTTAAAAAGCATTGAACGCGACGGAATTTTGAGCGGTCTCGGCAAGCCCGAACGCCTGAAATACGGTGCGGGTTACAGTCGACGCATTGACGATACCAATCGCTTGGTTTACGACATCGAAAACGACACGATAATCGTTAAAACTTGCAGAGGTCACTACTAACCAAATTGTTCCGCCACTTTTAAAGTGGCTCCTCGTCAACGTGGCGGGGATTTTTTTTTACAGCAGGCGGTTGCCCGTGTCGAAGTCGTAAAGCGATTCGCACTCGTCGATAAGTGCGTCGATCTCTGCGCGGGACGAAAAGCGTTTCAGGTTGTCGAAGAAATTTTCGCGGTGAACGACGACCGACCTAATAAACGCCGCCGCATAATCGACGAAAATATTTTCCGCGTCGACAAGTGTCCAAAACTTTTTAACGCTGTCGGCAGTCGCAACGTCGTATTCGATTCGGTGCAAGATTCTTGACAACTCGGCGCGGATTTCAGGCGTGAACATTGACTTCAAAAGCGCAAGTTCGGGCATCGACCGCGACGCACGCACAAGCCAAAATTCCGTCTGTAAATCGTCGTCGAAGTTGTCGAAACCGCAATTAATCAGTCGCTCCAAAAGTTCGGGCGGCGATTTTTTTTTCAGCGGCAACAGTTGAACTTCCTTGTAAAATGACGCGTACAAAAGCCGCTCAAACTCCGTGCGCGTGTACAGTCTCGACACGATTCCGCCGAACGCGCCGCGCATGAGCCGTTCGATAACTTTCCAATGGCGGATATTTCGGAAACTCGTCAGCCAACAGCCCGTCTGCTTGATAAACGTCGAAAAGCCCGCCGCAATGTCCTGCGGATTCGTGACGACCTCAAGCGTCAAGTCGCCGATTATCGCGTCGAAAAATTCTTCGTCGAAGGGCAGGCGTTCTTCGCGGAAGTCAATCGGTGTCGTGCGCACGTCGGGAAATTTTTCGGCAACGTCTTCGTTCGCGGTGACAAAAAAAATTTCGGCCGTCGGGAAACGTTCGCGCAATGGTTCAATGTACGCTGAACTTTCGACAACCAAAATCGTGTTGAAAAAATCTTCGCCCGTCACGAAGTCCATTAAACTCGGTTTGATGTCGTCCAAAGTAATTCCTCCGAATCAAAGTTGAATATACGTTCGTTCGCGGCGACAACGTTACGGCTGTCGGCAACGTTAATCGCGACAGCTGTTCCGCCGCTTTTAAAGCGGCTGTCGTCCACGTCACACCTCCGGATTGAGTTCGTCGCCGTATTCGCGCACGAAAATTTTTTGGTAGCGGCGATACTTCGGGTCAAGCGGCTTTTCTTTCGGGCAGTGAATGCACCAAAAATCCGCCGACTGATTCGGCACGACCACGCGGTAACCTGCGCGGCTCATCTCCTTGCACAGCGAGGCGTCATACATGTGCCAGCCGTCGAATAAATCTTCGCGCCAAGGTAAATCGTACTGCGTCGCGAGAAACAAGCCGTCGACCGACTCAACTTGCTGATAATCGCCGTCAGGTTCGTCACAATGCGAATCAACGACGCTTTCGGGTTCGCAGGCGTGCAAAACTCTGCCGTAAGTTCGCATGCCGTCCCACCACACGCCCGTTGACGGCAAATTGACGCAACCGATCACACCGACGACGCCAATCGTTTCGTCGCGGAAAATTTTCAGCAAGTCGGCAACCAGATTTTTGTTGACGACGAAGGTGTCATGGTGCAGATAAACTTTATACTTCGCGTCGGAATTTCGCATTGCGCGGTTGTAACCTGCGGTCATTGACGCCGCGTCGCGAATCGCAATGAATTCAGCCGTCATGCCTTCGGGAATCGTCAAATGTTCGAGATACAAGCGACATTCGCTGTACCACCAATCGCTGTTCGTGCAGGTTATGAACGCGATTTTTTTTTCGTCCAAAATCAATCACCGTCGCTTTCCACAATGTCGAGAAGTTCACGCGGCGTCACGATGTAAAGTTTTTTCGGGAAGTGTTTCAAGTTCCCCGTCACGAGATAAGCGTCAACGTCTTCGCGAGCCGTCATGAGCACGCAGTAAAAAATTTTGTCTTTCGGGTCGGGCAACACGTCATCAAAATCTTTCGCGTCAACGAATATGCCGTGATTTTTCATGCCGTTCATAAAAAAATCAATGCTTTCTTGAGTGTTTTTGAATTTCGGGCGTGAAATAACTTCTTCGTACTCTGCCAAGATTTTGTCGTTGAGTAGCGGGATAATTTTTCCGACAA
>JAFVBP010000322.1 GCA_017479925.1 Selenomonadaceae bacterium
CGCAGTGATTCAAAAAATTTCGCGTCGACCGGTTCAAGCCAATCCGTCGAAACTTCCGAACTGGATTGCATTATCGACAGGTGTTGCATCATTTTGCCCGGTGCCGCGCCGTGCCAATGTTTGACGCCTTCGGGTACGGTGAACACGACGCCGGGTTTCAACTCGACGGGGTCTTGTCCCCAAATTTGAACGTAGCCTGTGCCCGATTCCGCAACCAGAATTTGACAGGTGCCGTGGTGAATGTGCCAGAACGTGTGTGCGCCGTCAATAAATGTCACGCAAGCGACGTTGATTGAATCTTTGACGGACAGCGGTGCCAAAAACGTTTGACCCGTGAAATATTTTTCATAGTTGACGTTGGGATTGCCAATCGGGAAGAACGTCCCGCCGGAGTTCGCGACTTTAACCGCAACTTCGTCCGCCGAAGGATAATCAGCCGCTTGAGCCTGCGCGCCGAAAGTCAAGCACGTCGCCGCCGTCAATGCCGCCAAAAATTTTTTACCGAACATGTTTGCCATCTCCTCAGTTTCAGATTTCGCGAACATTTTATATCACGAAAGCCGAAACTTTCAACTTCAAGCGTGGTTCAACCTTTGGTAAACATGTCGAAGAGAACTTGCGGATCTTTGGTCGTGTAAGCTTTCTGCAAATCTTCTTCGGAATATTCCATTGTAATTGTCGCAAGGTTCGCGATAATCGCAAGATGGTCGTCGCCTTTGCCCGCGATACCAACAATCAGATGAGCGGTGTTTTCGTCGGAGAATTTGACGCCTTGCGGATATTGCATGACGACGAGACCGGTTTTGATGACGTGTTGTTTAACCGCGTTTTCGCCGTGCGGAATTGCGATACCTTGACCGATGTAAGTTGAAATGTCGCGTTCGCGAGCCAACATGCCTTCGATATACGGTTTTTCGACGTAGCCGCTCTTGAACAGGAGTTCGCCCGCCGCACGAATCGCGTCTTCTTTGCTGACGGATTTCAAACCGACTTTGACGTTTTCTTTGAGCAGGACGCCTTCTTTAAGGGTGGTGCCTGTCGATTCTTCTTCGCCGCCGTCGGACGCGGGAGCTTCAACGCCGCCGCCTTTGAGACGTTCGCTGATGATGTCGTAAACGTTGTTGTTGGTGAAATCTTTAACCCAAATGTGTTCGGCTTGCGGAGAGTCTGCGCGTGCACGTTCGGCAAGTTTTTCGTGCGAAACAACAATCTGCGCGTCTTTGGGAATGTTGCCGATTGCGAAGTTTTTGACGGTGATATTTTTGTAGCCGTCTTTCTGAAGTTTTTTGCGGAGAGCAGCCGCGCCGAGTGCCGAAGAGCCCATGCCCGCGTCGCAAGCGTAAGCGATAAATTTGATGTCTTTGCCGGCAACTTGTTTTTCGCCCGCTTGACCTTTCGACGCCGCTTTCATGGCTTTCATGTTGGCTTGAGCCGCTTCGAGCGCGTCTTCTTTTTCAGCGTCCGCCGCTGCCGTTGCCTTGATGAAAATTGAACTTACTGCGAAACTCACGCCCGCCGCCGCCGCGACAGCCGCAACGTTGGCGAAGTACGCGCCGGGGGCCGTCATTGCCATAATCGCGATAAACGAGCCGGGAGCCGCCGGAGCAACCAAACCGCCGTTAAGCAGTGTCAAAGTGAAAACGCCCGTGACGCCGCCCGCCATAACCGCAAGAATCAGCGTGGGTTTCATGAGGACGTAGGGGAAATAAATTTCGTGAATGCCGCCGAAGAAGTGAATGATAACCGCGCCGGGTGCCGAGCCTTTCGCGTTGCCGACGCCGAACAACGAATATGCGAGCAACACGCCGAGGCCGGGACCGGGGTTCGATTCAATCATGAAGAAAACCGACTTGCCGACTTCCTGCGCCTGTTGCATACCGAGCGGAGTGAAAACGCCGTGGTTAATCGCGTTGTTCAGGAACAAAATTTTTGCAGGTTCAACGAGGAGCGACACGAGCGGAAGGAGTCCCGCGTTGACGATTGCGCCGACTGCCGAGGCAAGTCCGTCCGTGATGCTTGAAACAATCGGACCGACAAAACTGTAAGCCGCGCAGGCAAGCACACCGCCGAGGATACCTGCCGAAAAGTTGTTGACGAGCATTTCAAAGCCGCCGGGGATTGAGTCTTGCGCCATTTCGTCGAACTTTTTAATCACGACGCCGCCAATCGGACCCATAATCATTGCGCCCATAAACATCGGAATATCCGTGCCGACGATAATACCTGCGGTTGCAATCGCGCCGACAACGCCGCCGCGGTGACCGTAGATAACTTCGCCGCCCGTGAAGCCGATAAGCGTCGGGAGTAACCATTTCGCCATCGGTCCGACAAGTTCCGCAAGTCCCTCGTTGGGTATCCAGCCTGCCGGAATGAACAGAGCCGTGATGAAGCCCCACGCAATGAACGCGCCGATATTCGGCATAACCATTGCGCTCAAGAAGCGACCGAATTTTTGCATGGCCTCTTGCATGAGTAACACCTCCAAAAAATTTGTAGCATTAATCTTATGTTGCATTTTAAACGGCAAATTGAATACTTGCAAGCAAAACACCTTGCGCCCCGTCCGTTGCGACTGCGGACAAAATTTCACGACGGCATAACTACGCACTTTTAACGCGAACGTGCGACAAAAATTTTTCGCGACGAATAAAATTGCCCGTGCCTGTGCTATAATCGGCGCAAGAATTTTTTACGGCAACAAAATTTAAGTGATTCCATGACGCGAAGCGTCAACTGTTTAGTTACTTTTTAAAAGTAACCGCAAGAATTTTTTATGGGTGATTCACATGCAAGACGAAAAATCTAAAACTTACTACTCGGAGCAACGAGAACTGTTGCGCGATACTTTTGCCGAAATCGGGCAGAAAGTCGAATTGATTTTGACTGTCGGGCAACTGCTCATGGAAAATGGCGCGGACACCACGCAAATCATGCGGGATATGAAACGTGTTGCCGCATTCATGGGCATCGACGAAAGTAAATTTCACCTGCACGTAATGTACTCGACGCTCATGCTAAACATCAGCGACGAACACCGGTCGCACACGTCGTTTCGCAAATGCCCCAAACACGGCGTCAACATGCGAATAATTTCGGCGATAAGTCAGTTGACGTGGCGGGCAATGCGCGAACATTACACGCTTGACGAATTCAAAAGCGAACTCGAATCTGTCGGCAAACGTCCGCGCTATCCGCATTGGCTGATGATTTTGGCGGCGGGCACCGGTTGTGCCTCATTTTGTACGCTGTTCGGTTGCGACCTCAACGCGGCGATTTACACGATGATAAGCGCGAGTATCGGCAAAATTGTTCAGATGCAATGCGCCGAACGTTTCGGAATTAATCCTTACGTGTCAATGACATTTGCGGCGTTTGCAGCTTTGACCGTCGCCGACTTGATGCACTTGTTGCCGACCTCGACACCGTGGCACCCGATGGTTGCCGCGTCGCTGTTTTTGGTTCCCGGCGTTCCGATAATCAACGCGTTCAGCGACATGCTCAACACGTATTTAATCGTCGGCACGGCTCGAATCTTGCACACGTTGATAATCGTCGGATCAACGGCTTTCGGGCTTGTCTTCGCTATCGGCATGTCGGATTTCGATCCGTTCACGGAAGAGGCACTTGTGTTACAAAGCAATTATCTGCTGTTCACGATTGCGGCGGCTGTCGGTGCGGCAAGTTTCGCGTTACTGTTCAACATGCCGAAACGTTTGTTGATTGCGTCGGCGATTGGCGGAGCGATTTGCGTTTGCACGAGAAATTTTTTCATATTTGAACTTGGCATGAGTTCAGCCGTCGGTACACTCGCGGGCGCGACGTTGGTCAGCGTCCTTGCCGTCAAAGCGATACATTGGCTTCACACGCCGTCACTGGTTTTGGTCGTGCCGGCAGTAATTCCGCTCGTGCCCGGCGTTCCGATTTATTATACGCTGTACGCGACAATCAACATACACCTGCTTTCGCTCGCAGGACTTTTCGAAGCAATTCAAATCGGCGTCAACGCGACGTTGACAGTCTTGGCGATTGCAATCGGCGCGGCAATGCCGTCACTTTTCGCAAATCGGTCATTGGAGCGCATGAGCAAGGACAAGCAGGAAAAATTACTCAACGAAATTTACGAAACCGACATAAAGGAGTGATTCATTTGCACGAATCAGTTAAAAATCTGTCGCTCAAAGATTACAACCCTTGCGGCGAATTGACGGGCGTTGAACGCGAAATTTGCGACGAGGCGACAAAAAATTTTCCGAATCTGCCTTTTTCCGAAGTGATGCGCACCGTTGCCGTAAAATTTATTGCCGAACTTGAACGCAAAAAATTTTTCCCGAACGAAGCCGCGCTTGTCGATTGGTCTTTGCACGAATTGAATCAAGTCGAGTGGCATGTTGTCGTTCAGTTTGGCGATTCGTCGCCGCTTGAAGTCGGGCTGTCGAAATATTTGGCGCACGTCCTTTACGAAAATCGCTACAATGTTCACTACAACGCGCTGGTCAATTATTGCCGCACGCTCGACGAAAAAGTTTTTGCCGCCGATTTGACAAGTGAACAACTCGAACAAAAAATCGATTCGCTCGCCAAAGAGGCAGATTATTCGACGAAAGTCAACGACCTGATTGAACAGTTGCATAATTTTATCAAAGGTTCCGGCTCAATTTGTTTAGCTGACATAGTGACGACGATTTTCGATGTGTTCACCTGAGAAATTTATTTCGGCGCGGGCACGTGCTGTACGAAAATCGTTACAACATTCATTACAACGCGCCGGTGAATTTTTGTCGTGACTTTGACGAGTCGAAAGTTGCCGTCGGTTTGACCGGTGAGCAACTTGAAACGCAAATAAATTCTGTCGCGCAAGAGGCGGATTGTTCGTCAAGCGTCAATCAGCTGACCGAAAAAATTTCGCCCGTTATCGGCGGCTCGCAGATAAACAGTATAATCGACGGGATTGTCGCCCTGCTCGATGCGTTCGTCTGAAAAATTTTTGGCAGGCTGTGTAATCAAAATTTCTTGACAAAGTCGAATTGCTGTCCGACGAAAAACTCGACAACGTCAATCCCGCGTGCATGAGCGAGGCTTTCATCAACGGCGAAATCACCGGAGGCGAAGATTTTTGACGAAGTACGAAGCGGCGGCGCGTATCTTTGTCACCAAAACTGAACGGGAGGCGGAACACTGTCTCCCGTTTCTTTTGGCAACGTGCGCCCGCTTGACGGAAAATTTTTTAAGACGTTGGAAGCGTCGGTGCTTGCCCGTGAAAAGTTGCATTACGGCTGTTCGTATTGGAACGTTCGGGACATGTTGCTTTGCGGCGTGCGAACGGATGCGCTTGAATTTCTCGACGGGCGTTTTCGACTCAAAGCCGGTTCGTTGTGGCAAAGCGTCGACGTTAAAGCGTGGAAAAAGTCAATCGTGAAAATTTTGCGGCTGAAACGAATGACGCGTAGCCTTGAATCCGCACTGACTGGACGTTCGCCCGAATTCAGATTTCAACAGGCGACGCAGGCGGCACAAAAGTTGGCGGAAAATTTTTGTCCGTTGCCGAATAAAACTTCGGTGTTGCTTATCAATCGCGCTCACTCGTTGCCGAAAGATTACGTCGCGGAAAATTTGGTTGAGCTTGCAAAAGTTCCGCGCAACTTCATGATGACGAAACCGGAAATGCGTTTGGCGGAGTCGGCTTATCTTGCGGCAAATGAAATGTTCGCGTGCGTCGGCTATTGGGCAGGCGATATGCGGACGACGCGTACCGACTTCGACGACGAAGAAGATTTTGCTTGGTGGCTGAAAAATATTCGTTCGCGAAGCAGAATCAAAACCAATGTTACCGTGACGCCCGAAGACAGCATTGTTACGTTTTCGACGTGCGCTTATCCCACTGAAGGCGATTTCGATCAATATGCCGCTTACGGCGTGTTGCGCAAGTCAGACGATGAAGCCGCCGTCATTTGATAAAATTCGTTGCGGGCGGCTGACGGATTGGCTGATGTGCGCGGTGACGTTCGCCGTGTATCTCGTGACGTTGCCGCTTGACTTGTTGCTCGGAATTCCGTTTCGCTGTTTGCCGCGACCGGTCAAAAAAGTTCCGCCCGAAATTGATTGGGGAATTGTCATGGGTTGCGGCTACGACGTTTCGACTAACACACTGCACTCCCGATTGGATACGGCAATTCAACTTCACCGACAATGCCCGAATATGCGGTTCATGTTATCGGGCACGGAGATTGACGACTATTCGGAGCCGCATTACATGGAAAATTATTTGCGGCAACGCGGCGTTCCTGCAGAGAAAATTTTTCGTGACGGCAAAGGTTTCAATACCGCCGCGACTTTCAAAAATGCTCGACGTTTCGGGATTGCCCGCGCAGTTATCGTGACGAATGATTTTCATCTGTTGCGTTGCGTCGACACGGCACGGCTTTACGGCTTGCAGGCTTACGGCTATGTTGTTCCCGTCGCGAACAAAACGTTGCGCCCGTATCGTTGGCGATATTGGTTGCGGGAAAAACTTGCGCATTATTGGGGCTACGGCAGATTTTTGCTTGAGAGGTGGAAAAATGCAACCGAATCATGAAAACGAAATTGTCAACACCGCCGACGGTCATCAGTGGCACATTACCGAACAGGACGGCTTGTCTGCGGGACTTACCTTGCAAAATGCCGACGGTTCGCCCGGCACGTGGGGACACATGTGGAATGTTGGAATATATCATTTTCGCGGCAAGCTCGTCACGCTGAAGGAAGCGCGGGCGTTGTTGAAATTCGCGGTGACAAATCGTCGTTGTGCCGAAACTTTGGACGAAGCAATTTTTTGACGGATTGGGGCTTGCAATTTATAAAGCAATCTGCTACAATCACAAACGTTTTCGGGTTGTGGCTCAGTTTGGTAGAGCACCGTGTTCGGGACGCGGGGGTCGCAGGTTCAAATCCTGTCAACCCGACCAACAACGAAATTTACAGGCGGGAGTCAAGTGCTTCCGCCTTTTGCGTTATGCAGACGGTTACGAAATTTTTAACGTTGTCGCTTCGATTCGGCTGATTCGTGAATTTGAGTTTGTAGATCTACTTTTTCTTTGCTTGCGCGAATGTACAATCCAAGTGCAACAGATGAAAAACTCACGGTATCCTGCTAAAATGTTTGTAATTCAAAAAGGCAGGAA
>JAFVBP010000027.1 GCA_017479925.1 Selenomonadaceae bacterium
ACGTCCGGCTGGTTGGCTATGGTTTCGGGCATTGCTTCGGGCGCGGAATATATCATCGTCCCCGAAGTCAAATACGACATTGACGAAATGTGCGAAGAGATCGTTGAGTCTTACAAAGGCGGTCGCCGTTACACGATTATCGTCGTTGCCGAAGGCGCATGCAGTGGCGTCGGCTTGAAAAACGTCGTGCAGGAAAAGACCGGCATTGATACCCGCGTTTCGATTCTCGGACACATTCAGCGCGGCGGTTCCCCGACGGTTGAAGACCGCATGAAAGCTTCGCAGCTCGGCGAAAAAGCCGCACTCGCGATTATTTCGGGCGTTTCCAATGTGGTTTACGGCTTCGACGAAGGCAAAGTTGTCGCGATTAACCTGTTTGATTCTGTCAACAACAAAAAGCCGCTTGACCCCGAACTTGTTCGTTTGGCAAGCGTGCTTGTCTGAAACATGAGCGATTTTTGGAAAGCGGCGGCGATTCTCTCAGGCGTTGGGATTTACATCGCCGCCGTGATTTTTGTTTGCTTGTACGTGGGCGGACTTGTCGACGATTTTTTTCAACTCGGCGGTGTCGGTCGGCTTGTCGGGATTGTCGCGGGCTTCCCGATTGCGGGCTACTCGGTTTATCGGCAACTCAAACATCACGGCTTCGTGTGAGTGTTACTTTTCTTTGTCGGCGCCAAAGAAAAGTAACCAAAAGAAAGGCGCTTTGACCCGGGATTTTCGCATCACGCGAAAAACCCCGGGCGGTCGCACGTCCTGTGCGACCGTGTTGTCGCGTTGACAAACGTTTACGATTGCCGTGCGTTTGACAGCGGCGATTAACGGTCGGTACCGCGTATCGATTCGGCTGATTCGCTACCGAAACGTTGTCATTACGCATTAAGCATTTCGCATTACGCATTGCAGTTGAAGGACGTGCGACCGTGTTGTCGCGTTGACAAACGTTTACGATCGCCGTGCGTTTGACGGCGGCGGTTGACGGTCGGTATCGCGTATCGATTCGGCTGATTCGCTACCGAAACGTTGTCATTACGCATTAAGCATTTCGCATTACGCATTGCAGTTTACGCATTGCAGTTAAGGAGATATTTTATGGCTGAAACAATTCACGAAATTAACGCGTTCTCGAAGGTGACGGACGCCCGCTGGTATCCGCGCTATCACTTGGCGCCGCCATACGGTTGGTGCAACGACCCGAACGGCTTTTGCTTCTACAAAGGTCAGTACCACTTTTTCTATCAATATCACCCGTACGACGCGCAGTGGGGACCCATGCATTGGGGTCACCTCGTCAGCGACGATTTGGCGTATTGGAAACATTTGCCGATTGCGCTCAAACCCGATCGCCCGTACGACGAAGGCGGTTGCTTCACGGGCAGCGCGATTGAAAAAGACGGCAAGTTGTACCTGATGTACACGGGCAACGTCCCCGGTCAACCGCAGCGGCAAGCGATTGCGGTCAGCAACGACGGGCTTAACTTCGAGAAGTCCGACCTCAATCCGATTTTGGAAGTTCCGCAAGACGACGAAATTCACGGCGGCGACTTCCGCGACCCGAAAGTTTGGGAGCACGACGGCAAGTATTATGCGGTTATCGGCTCAAAAACTCGCGACGACCTTCACGGGCAGGCTTTGCTGTTCGAGTCCGAAGACTTGTTCCACTGGGATTTCAAAAGCATTATGGCGCGTGACGAAGGCAACGAAGGCAAAATGTGGGAGTGCCCGAATTTCGCGCATGTCGACGGTTGCGACGTGCTGATTTATTCGCCGATGGACATGGACATTGACGGCAGAATCGTTTATCACGACAAACATTCGGCGGCTTTCGTCGGCACGCTCGATTACGAAACGGGCATTTTCGACCGCGGCGAACTTCAACTGCTCGACCGCGGCTTTGACATGTACGCGCCGCAAGTCACCGAAACGCCCGACGGTCGCACGATTATGATCGGTTGGCTCGACATGTGGGCTGTCGAAATGCCCGAAGCGACCGACGGCTGGGCGGGCATGATGTCAATTCCGCGTGAATTGCACGTGCGCGACGGAAAAATTTTCTCGACGCCCGTCAAGGAACTCGAACAACTTCGCCTGCGCACTTGGAAGCCCGTTTTGCTTAAGGACGTTTCGATTGACGCGGCAACGCAATTTGAAGGCGTCGAAGGCGAGGCGTGCGAACTTGTCATGACGATTGACGCGGCGGCGTCCAAAAAGTTTTCAATTGCCGTGCGCGCCTCCGAAACCGAACAAACCGTTATGACTTTCGACGGGGCAAGCTCGACTTTCACGCTCGACCGCAGCAAGTCCGGTCGCTTGATTCACGAAATCGACTTCAAAAACGGCGACATCATCAAACCCGCCGATAACGTCCGCGAAATCAAGCTTGAACCGTGCGACAAGCTCAAGTTACACGTCTTCATTGACCGTTCGTCGCTGGAAGTTTTCATCAACGACGGCGCGGAAGTCCTTTCGACGCGGCTGTATCCGACACGCACGTCACAAAGCATTATCTTTACGCCGCTGGACGAAATTATCGTGTTCGACGAACTGAACTGCTACAAGCTCGACTTCGGTCTGCCGCACCCGCACATCCCGAACACACGCGTCGACAAAAACACCGCGCTTGACGAAGTGCTGTCGACAACGAAATAACTTCAACGCAAACTCAAAACTCCTCGGTCTTCACGACTGAGGAGTTTTTTTGCCACTTTAAAAGTGGCGGAACAATTGGTGCTCACCGCAATGTTGTCACCGTTCAAGCGTTGTCGCCGCGAACTGGAAAAATTTTTGTCGCAGGGAAATTCTTCGACGCGTAGAAATTTCGTCGCGGGAGGTGTTCACATGAAAAAAATTTTTACGACTCTGCTGATTGTCGCGGCTCTGTTGACGACTACAATCGTCGGCGCGACCGTCAAGCTTTACACCGCGACTGCCGAAGATTACGCCAGCGAAGTCGAATCGCAGGACATTGCCAAACTTCGCGCACGCGACAAAGCCATCAAAAAGGCGACCAAAGAGGCCGGCGTTTACCTGAAGACGTATTCGCGCTCCGTCAACAACGAATTGACCGACGACGAAGTCACCGCGATTACCTCAAACAGTTGGCAACTTGTCGGCGAACCGAAGTTCAGCCGCTCCGTCAAGCAAGTCAGCGACGAAACTTCGATTATCGTTTGGACGGCGACGGTTGAAGTCAACGTCGACGACGCGGAGTTACAAAGTTGGCTCAAGCGCGACGACAAGGACAAGTCAACGATTATCGACCAAACCCGCGAGGCGCAAAATTATTTCGGCGAAAACGAACGCACAATCGAAGAGCTGCGCGAACGTTACAATCAAGCCGCGTCGCAGGACGAACGCGACGAAATTAGTC
>JAFVBP010000323.1 GCA_017479925.1 Selenomonadaceae bacterium
AAGCAAATTCCTTCCGAGATCGAGTACATGAACGCCATCGAAAAAATCGTTATGTACGCGGGCACGGCTGTCAAAACGTCGCTCGTCCAATTAATTTTGGCGACCTGTTGCATCATCAAAAAGCCGACGATTATCAGCGCGGGTGCCGTCGCGAACGCCGGTATCGCCAAAAATATCGGCGACAGGAACAGCGATACAGCGAACAGACAGCCCGCAGTCACGGCAGTCAAGCCCGTCTTGCCGCCTTCGGCAATGCCCGCCGACGATTCGACAAAGGTTGTAATTGTCGACGTGCCCAAAAGTGAACCTGTCGTTGTGCCGATTGCGTCCGTCAACAAAACTTGTTTGACTTTCGGTAACTTGCCGTCCGCGTCCAAAAGATTCGCCTTCGACGCGCAACCGATAACCGTGCCGATTGTGTCGAACAGGTCGACGAACAGGAACGCCATCAATATTGAAAAGAATTCAAACGTCAACACGCCGCTGAAGTCAACCTGCAGAAATGTCGGCGCAAGCGACGCGGGCATTGACACGACGCCCGACGGAAACAAGCTGAAAAATCCGTTTTCGGGATTCGGCACGTACAATCCGACGGCTTGACAAATCATGCCGAGACCCCAAGTCGCGACAATGCCGAACAGCACCGAGCCTTTGACGTTGCGAATCAGCAGGAACGCCGTTATCAGCAAGCCAATCAGCGCGAGCAAAACAGTTAAGCCTTCGGAGCTGAAAGTGCCCGACGCAACCGAGTCTTTGAACGAAAACAGCGTGACGAGCGTTGGTCCCGCAACGACAATGTGCGCGTTCTGCAAGCCGATAAAGCTTATGAACAGTCCGATACCGACCGACACCGCGATTTTCAGCGACGGCGGAATTGCGTTGAAGATCGCCTCACGGATGTTGACGAGCGACAACAAGATAAAAATTATGCCTTCGACGAAAATCGCCGCCAACGCCTGTTGCCACGTGTAACCCATGCCGATTACGACCGTGTACGCGAAATAGGCGTTAAGTCCCATGCCCGCGCTCAACACGAACGGCATGTTAGCAAGCAGTGCCATTAAAAACGTTGCGAAAGCCGACGCCAACGCCGTTGCCGTGAAAATTGCACCCGTGTCCATGCCCGACGCGCCGAGGATTATCGGGTTGACCGCCAAAATGTACGCCATCGTCATGAACGTCGTGACGCCCGCCATGATTTCGGTTTTGACATCGGTGCCGCGTGCTTTCAACTCAAAAAATTTTTCCATAGAGACATCCTCTCGAACAAGAATTTTACTGCCGGCGAAATTTTATACGAAAACTTTTGGCAAGTCAAAAACGGTTTTCGCCGCCGAATTTGCACCGCCGAATTATGCGCAAAATGTTATATCGGCATGAAAAATTGCAACTTCCGTGAAGTTTTCTTGCTTGCGAATTAAAGTCAATTAAACTGTCGCTTAAATCGCACCGCCGCTAAGAATCGTCTAATGTCGGGCTTTTATAACTGCACCCGTACACAGGAAGTGACTTCGCGGAGTTACGAAATAAAAATTTTTTGGAGGAAATCTCATCATGAACGAAACGCTTAACACCCAAACCACCGACGCGACGCAGGAACAACAATTCGACGGAGCGCAGATGCCGCAAATGCCGCCTCAGCCGCCGACCTTCGACGCGACGCAGGAACAACAATTCGACGCGACGCAGATGCCGCAGTTCGACGCAACGCAAATGCCGCAGTTCGACGCAAGCCAGGCACCGCAGTTCGACGCAACGCAAATGCCGCAGTTCGACGCTTCACAAATGCCGACCTTCGACGCGACGCAGATGCCGCAGTTCGACGCTTCACAAATGCCGACCTTCGACGCGACGCAAATGCCGCAGTTCGACGCAACGCAAATGCCGCAGTTCGACGCTTCACAAATGCCGACCTTCGACGCGACGCAAATGCCGCAGTTCGACGCAACGCAAATGCCGCAGTTCGACGCTTCACAAATGCCGACCTTCGACGCAACGCAAATGCCGACCTTCGACGCGACGCAGGAACAACAATTCGACGCTTCACAAATGCCGCAGTTCGACGCGACTCAAATGCCGCAGTTGCCGCCGCCTCCGCCGATGTTCGCTCAAGGCGGTTTCAGTCAAGGCTTTATGGCTCCGCCGCCCGACATGAGCGCGTGGGGCAGCGGCGAATTCACGGGCGAGCAACTGCTCAACGGCGAAAACTTTGCCGCAACCGCTGACTTGAGCGCAATCACCGACGCGAACGCCGACATTTCCGTCAACTTCGGCGAACAGAACGGCTTCGGCTTCCCGCCCGCGGGCATGATGCCTTTCGCAACCGACGGCGGACAGTTCACCGAACAAAGCACCTCGACCGAACAGCAGGCCGAATAAAATTTCCGAGCGCGACGAATCAGCGTGCGCGTCCCATAAAAAAAAGAGTCGCCCGACAATTTCGGACGGCTCTTTTTGCGTGGGTGACGAGATTTTTATCCGAGACCTTCGATTGGATCTGCGCCGTATTTGTTCGCTCCGCGTGTGCCCGGCGCGAACAGCAGGTATAACGCGAAAATTGAGTTGACGGCGGGTATCAGCATTAACAGGACGAACAGCCCGTCTTTGTCCAAGTCGTGCAGGCGGCGAATCATCAACATGAAATGCGGCACGGCGGTTACCAAACACATCACCGCGAACAGCACGTAGCCGAGCATCGATATGTCGTCGCCCGACGGCGTCATTGTCGCCGCAACTATTGCGAATGCCAAAATCGTTGACGCGACACCAATCACGAGTGCGCGCTTGAAGTAACGCAGGCGATTGAGCCGCCCGTTCGTCGTCAAAAACATTTCCGCGATTGACTTGTCCTCGACGTAAGCGGGCGCGTTGAAATTTTCGGGTGCCGACGGTGGATTAATCGGCGATTGAACGTTTGCCATAAGTGATTGCTCCTTTCGACAAAAATTCTTTACGCCGCAAAGGATAGCAAACTTCCGCCGCCGTCACAAGTTACACTTTTCGCCCGTGGAATGCAGTTTTCGCCTGCGCGTCCCGTTGAGGCGAACGAGCGAAGTCGGTTCGGCGATTTTGAAGTCGACACCATAATCGCAAGTCGGCTTTGATAAAACTTTTGCGCTCTCAGCCGCTTAAGTCGGGAACGCCAACGGCTTGTTGCGCGAGTACTTTTCCAAGGGCTACGATTTCGCTAAACTCAGCGTCACCGAAAAGCCGCCGAAATTTTTTCGAGCAGAGCCTCGCAACCGATTAAAACGTCGCTGTAAGTCGTCTCGTAATCGTCGGTATACCACGGGTCGGCAACGTCGCGGTGAAAGCCCGCAAAATCCATCAGCAGAAAAATTTTCCCGTCGGGGTCGCCGCGACAAATGTCCGTCATGTCGCGAACATTGGCACGGTCAAGCCCGATTAAATAATCGAAACGTGCGTAATCGGTCTCAAGAAACTGTTTTGATGTGCGGTACTCGAACGGAACTTGATTCTTGCGCAGTTGGTCGACGGTGCCGCTTGAAACGGGCGTGCCAACCGAAGGATGAGTGCCCGCCGACTCAATCACGAAATCTTTTTCGCGACCTGCGCGGGCGACAAGATTTTTCATGACGAATTCAGCCATTGGGCTGCGACAGATGTTGCCGAAGCAAACGAAAATAATTTTTGTCACTGCAATCACTCCACGATAACTTTCATCGTCGGGGCCGCTTTAAAAGCGGCGGAACAACCGGTGTGCTCCGAAACGTTTTCACAAGCCGAGACGTTTTCGCACAACTTAATTTTTTATCGTCGGGGTAACGTGTCACAAGCATGACGCCTGCGAA
>JAFVBP010000324.1 GCA_017479925.1 Selenomonadaceae bacterium
AAGCGCGACAAGTTCAAATATCCGACGGTCGTCGAATTGACCGCGCCCGATTGTCGCGAAAAACATTGGGCGGTTGACTTCGACATTTATCACGCCGACAGCGACTTGACGGGCACCGAACTTGAGGACTTCACCGACAGGTTGCGCGAAGTTTTGACCGCCAACGGGAACGCCGCTTGCGTCGAACTCGAAGACAGCGTTATCGCTATTTACGGCGACGACGGCGGCGACAATGCGGCGGTTGACAAAATCGTCGGCGAAATGCTCAAACGCGGCTGTTGGGTTGAGTACCCCGAAGACGCAATCGACCCGATTGAACAGCTTGCCCGCGGCATTGAACGGATGCGCGAATTGGGCGCGTTGGATTCGACGATTGACAGCGCAAACGAAAAAGCCCGCCTGTGCTAAGAGACGAGCTGATTCGCAGGTGACGACCAAAGCCGTGCTACCGTTCGATACACGCAGTCGGATAGTAGCACGGCGACGGTCACAACGTCAAGCAACTTTGAAGGGAGGTGAAACGCATGACGACAGCAACGAAGGCTCCGCACGGGCTTGAATTCGACTGTGAGCACTGGGACAGCGCGTGTGACAACATGCCGCAAGATTATCTCGACGCGGTAATGGCGCAGATTGAGCGGTATCAACCGATACGTCCGCGCAATTGGTACAGGCTCCTGTCGGGCGAATTGTTGACCGACGACGAACACCGCCGTTACGTCAAGACGTTTGAAAAGCCGAACCGCGAACCGATTTACACACTCGAACGTTTCAGGCGTGAAGTCCTGCCCGACGCCGTCGATTGACCGCCACAAAATTCAACGAAAGGAGGCGACACAGATGACCTATTACGACGCATTGAACGACTTTTTCAAATCGCTTGGAAGCGAACGTCTCGCAAGCTCCGCACAGTTGGTTTACTTGCACCTGTTGCAACTGAACAACCGCTCCGGCAATGGCGGCGTCGTTCACGTATCCGACCGAGAATTGAACGAGTTGACGCAACTGTCGCGTCCGACGGTCACGAAGGCGAAACAGATTTTGAAGAATCGCGGCTTGATTGACTTCAAAACCGAGGCGAAAAATCCTCACGCGGGCACGGTCTACATCCTGCACAAATTTAGCCAATCGGTTAGCCAATCGGTTAGCCAATCGGTTAGCCAATCGGTTAGCCAATCGGCGGGCGTTTCAAATATACACGTGCGCGAAGACGTTAAGACGTTAGACGTTTCTTCTTCAGTCAGTCAATCGGGCGCGTGCGCGTGCGCGTTTAATTGGAACGACGAAACCGAAAGTCATCTGACCGACCTGTGGCTGAAAAACAAAGGTGCGGGCGTGACGTTTGAGCTGTTGAGCTACCTGAAGTTCATCGTCGAAAAGCACGGCGTTGACTTTGCCGACGGGCTGATTCGCGAAATGGCGGGTGCACTCCGAAATGACCGCATGACGCTGAACTACCTGTGCGGTGCCTACAACTTCAAATTGAAAGGTGGTGACACGAATGTTCGAGTGGCTCGACAACCCGAACGAGTGCGCGAAGATGGGCATCGACGCTCAAACGTTGTCGATTTTGCAACGGGAACGCGAGCGGCTGGCAAGGGACGTTTCGACGACGACGAGCCCGACACCGCGTGGGTTTACGAGGGCGCAAGCGGCAATTCCGTCACTGCCGAAAGTTGAAGTCAAAGCTTACGAACCTGAAGCTCACGAACGGCAAGTCGAACGTCAAATTCAGCGCGAACTTTCGTACTGCGAAAATTGCACGGGCATTTGTCCGAAGCCGTACAGTCGCTATCTCTTCCCGAAAGTATCTGTCGAAGAGGGCGAGAAAGTCATCCGCGGCAGTTGGTGCAAATTCGGGCGTCAAATCAGAGCCGAACAGCGGATTCGCTCGTCGAAAATTCCCGACCGTTACGTCGGCAAAAGTTTCGGCGATTACGTGACGGACAACTTCAATCGGACGGCGGTTGACTTCGCCAAAAACGTCTTGAAGTCGCGTCGCGGCGGATATTTCTACGGCGAATGCGGCACCGGTAAAACGTTTCTGGCGTCGATTGTCGCGCAAGAATTTCTGCGTGACGGTCAATCGGTCGTGTTCGTGAAGGTGCCGAATCTGCTTGACGACATCCGCTCGACGTTCAACGGGCAAGGTCGCGAGTTGCAAATTCTCGACGAACTCAAAGCCGCGACGTTGGTGGTGCTTGACGATTTCGGCATGGAAAAGCCGTCACAATGGGCGGGCGCGACACTGTGCAAGATTTTGGACATGCGCTATGACACCCGTTCGACGACGCTCATCACGTCAAACCTGAGTCCGCGTGAACTTGCGAATCGGCTTGACAACGCGCCCGACGGTCAAAACTTCAACGGCAGCCGAATCTTCGACCGGTTGTCGGAAATCTGCAAACCAATTCTTTTGAAAGGCACATCTAGGAGGAATTAATCATGAAAGACGAACGCGAACACTACCGCACGCTTGACAGCTTGCACAACCTGCAAACGGCGGCATTGCACAAAAGCCGTGAATACTCCGACCGCCTTCAGGAACTGTGCGGGTACCTCAACCCCGACATGCCGAACAAAATCTTCTGCTTGATTAACGGCGAAATCGGCTCCGTGGCGCAAAAGCACAATGTGACGTGGAACCTGTACCTTGCGCTGGGCGAAAAATGGTGGAGTGTCACCGACGAGCCGTTCAGCTACACGTTCAAGTACAGCAACGGCAAGATTGGCACGGGCGTTTTCGACCCGAAAAAACACAAAGCCGAGGCGGTGTCGGCATGAACTTCGGCGAACGACTGAAATTCATCCGACAGACCCGCGAATTGAGCTTTGACGACCTTTCGGCGGCGACAAAAATTCACGCTTCGACAATCAAACGCATTGAACGGCGCGGAATTCGCCCGTCACTGCCGACCGTCAGAAAACTTGCCGAGGCGTTGAACGTCAAACCGGCATTGCTTTTGGGGGTGACGAAATGACGCAACTTGACCGCTTCAAACACATGATTGACCGCCTGCGCGAACTCGAAAGCGGCAAGCTCAACCTGTCGAAAGAAACGCTTCGCGACCTCGACCAATTCTTTCGCGAACAAATTCTGTACACCGACGAGTTGACCGATTCGGAGCGCGGCGAAGTCATCGAACACTATCTGAAAACCGCGTAAAAAAATAAGCCGTCGATACACGGCGGCAAGCAATTCCGTACAAATAAGTCCGTGCGGAAGATAACATGAATTCGGGCGGCGTGTCAAGTACCCGTCGCCCGCAAAGGAGGGTTTTTTATGGCGAATCAACTTCCCGCGCTCTTGCAAAGCGACAAAATCAAGACGCGCTTCAATGAAGTTTTGGGCAAAAACGCGGCAGGCTTCATGTCGGCACTTTTGAGCGTCTACAGCTCGAACAATCTGTTGCAGAACTGCGACGAACGTTCAATTCTCGGCGCGGCAGGTTTGGCGGCGACCTTGAACCTGTCGATAACGCCGTCTTTGGGTCAAGCGTACATCGTGCCGTTCAAAGGCAAGGCGACCTTCCAAATCGGCACGAAAGGCTTGATTCAACTGGCTCACCGCACGGGCAGATACGTCGCACTTCACGCCGGCAAGGTTTACGAAGGCGAAATCACGGGCTTCAATCCCGTCACGGGCGAACCGATTATCGGCGAAAAGTTGTCCGACGAAGTCGTCGGCTATGTCGCCTACATGCGCCTCGTCAACGGCTTCGAGAAAACCGTTTACATGTCCAAAACCGAAGTTGAGGCTCACGCCGAAAAGTATTCGCAGAGTTACAAGACCGACAAGTCCAAAGGCTATAAGTCTTCGCCGTGGAGCACCAACTTTGACGCAATGGCTTCCAAGACCGTGCTCAAACGCCTTTTGAACGCGTGGGGCGTCTTGTCGGCGGACATGGCGGAGGCACTTCAAGCCGACCAAGCCGTTGTTGACCGCCAAACCGTCACTTACGTTGACAACGGCAACAACGTTCAAAATCGCGAAGAAATTTTCGTGCCGACCGACGACGAATTGACCTTCGACGCCGAAACGGGCGAAGTCATCAGCG
>JAFVBP010000325.1 GCA_017479925.1 Selenomonadaceae bacterium
CTTACCTGCCCGTCGAACGTGACAGTTTTTATCGCGAAGTTTAACGTCGCCGATTGCACAGCTGGCATTGAGTTTCGGCGCGGACGACCTTGACGGCACAATCGGCGAAGAAAAAATCATTCACGCGGCGGGCGCAAAATCTTCCGCAGGCATTACCGTCGACAAGTTGCGCAAAATCATTTCGGAGACGGCTTACCTGCCCGTCGAACGCGACAGCTTTTATCGTGAAGTAACGTGACGTTGCCGCGACAGTTTTTATCGCGAAGTTTAACGTTCACGCACAAAAAAATTCCTCGCCAAGTTGACGGGGAATTTTTTATTTGCAAAAGTTCGTTTGCGGCGATAACGCTCGAAAAGTTTTCAGACACGTCGCGAAAATTGTTCCGCCGCTTTTAAAGCGGCTTTTTATTGCGGTCAAGTTGTCGTTTGCGGCGGCGATTCGTCGGTTTTTTTGAAGTAGCAGTTAATCGCGAACGGCAACGTGAAGTTCAAAAACAGCAAGCGGAACAGCTGATACGTCAAAATCTGCGGAACGTCCGCGTCCATGCTCAAGCCCGCCAAACACATTTCCGCAATGCCGCCCGGTGCCATTGCCAAAAACGCCGTTATCAGCGAAAAGCCGTAAGTGTGCGACAAAAACACTGCCATTGCGACGCTTGCGGCGATCATTGCCGCGTTGCCGAAAAACAAATTCGGAAGCGTCGAGCGAAGTTTCAGCAGACGGTTTTTTTCGAGTTTCGTGCCGATGTACAAGCCGATGTTCAGTTGCACGACCGCCATTAAAAGTTTCGGTGCCGACTCAAACGGCTGAACGAACGCCGAGAAAATCGCCGCGACCAGAATCGGTCCCAACAACTGTTTTGTCGGCAGGCGAAATTTTTTCCCGACGAAACGTCCCAGCAAGACGAGCGGTATCAGCACGAGCCACGGCAAGAGGTCATCTTGTTCGAGCGCAACCGCCGTCGCATTTTCGTCAAGCATTTGCATTGCCAGGAACGGCACGCTGACGACGACGCAAGTAAATCGCAACGTTTGCGCGACGACGAAGTTGATATTCAATGGACGGCGCACAGCCCATGAAGCAACTGATTAAGTTGACCGAAGTCATGCGGTACGTCAACAGCGACGCGATTAACGACACAACGACAATCGAACCCGTCGCCGACAGCACGCCGAAGATCTGGTTGCTCAGGTTGACAAGCGTTTCAAAACTGCAGTCGCGCCCAATTTCGACGCCGCCGACGCTAAGCATAAAGTTGCGCCACGCGACAGACCAATTCGCCTTCGGGTCGATAAAAGTTTTGGCGACAAACGTCACGACAATTCCGCCGAGCATGTACGGTATCGGGACGTGCAACGTTTTGAACAAAAATCCGAGCGCGGCGGCAATCAGAAACAGGACGACTTTTTGTCGGTTGAAGTCTTTCATTCGTCGGATTTAACCATGACGCTCTTGTAAGCGGGACGAATAATTTTGCACACGTTGAGCATGTAATAAACCGCACGCTGTAAAAGTCGACGTTCGGGGCGGGCGGACGCGGCATGTTGCGCGCTTTGGCGATAATCGCGGGCGCGACTGCCTCAATGTTTTCGTGCAGGGCGAAATAATCTTCCATGCCTTTTTCGCGGACGAGCAACTTGACGTATTCTTTCAAGATTCGTTCACGCGGGTCGCTCAACGTGTAAACCGCATGACCCATGCCGTAAATCAGTCCCGTGCGGTCGAACGCCTCTTTGTTGACGATTTTCTCGACGTAAGCGGCAACTTCGTCGCGGTCGCAGTCATTGACGTGTTCGCGGATGTCGCCCATCATGCTGATAAATTTCAAGTTCGCGCCGCCGCGTTCCATGTGCAAAATCAGCGCGGTGTCCAAAACTTTCGCTTCAAGCGGCGTATACTGCCTGTCGGGGCGAAGAATGCTCAACAGATTTTCCGCCGCAGAAAGTTTCGGGTCGGGCATGTGAATGTACATGGAGCCGCCTTTTTTGTAGTGGTTGTACGAGTGATAAGCGTAAGCCGCGAACAACGGGAACGTGCTTATCAACTCGATACATTGACGCAGGACGTTGCCGACGGAAGTGTCAAGCGCGTTCGTATCGTAATACGAATACGCGAGGATACTGCGCATCATCGATTTCATGATGTCGCCCGTCGGAGCCTTCATGATGATATCGCGGACGAAATGCGGCGGCAACTTGCGCGCTTCGCCCAAAATCGTTTTGAATTCGGCAAGTTCGTCGTCGTTGGGCATGACGCCCATAATCAGCAGGTAAGCGATTTTCTCAAAGCCGAGATTGTCGCCCAAGCCGTTGACCAGTTCGTTGATTTCGTGACTGCGATACCACAGTTCGCCGTCGCAGGGTTTTTTCTTGCCGTCGATAAATTTGGTCGCGACGATTTGCGAAATGTTCGTCAAGCCCGTAAGGACGCCTTTACCGCCCGCGTCGCGCAAACCGACTTTGACGCCGTAATCTTCATAAAGCGCGGGGTCGATGTAGTCCGACTTCTTCAACAGGTCGACGTGATTTTGTGCGTAAGTTCCGAGTGTTTCAGCCAAGCGTGAGAGCATCCTTAATCAAGTTGCATTCTTTGAAAAATTCCTTTAAGCTTCTGCGTGAAACTGCCGCGATTGACCGGAACGAGTTCGGCAAGATTCATTTCGCTTTTGATGTCGTCGAGCCACGCGGGCAAATCATTTTTTCCTGCGACGAACGCTTGATTCGGGATTTGCACACTTCGTGCGCCGCCCGTGACAATGTCGAGTTCGTCGTCGGTGAAAAGTTTATCGTGTGCAATGCGGTTTGTAAAATTTTCGCCGCAGTAAGGAGCCGACATGAAAATCACTGCCAAGACAATCGACACCAATCAACTGAAAATTTACGTCGCGGGGAAAATCAACATTGCTACTGCCGAAACTTTTCGCAAGGAAGTCAACCGACTTTCGGCGGGCTTCGGCAACGTCGTCTTCGATTTCGGCGGCGTGACTTACATTTCGTCGGCGGGTCTGCGTGAAGTTTTAATCTGCCGAAAAAATTTCGTCGCCATGCGAATCGTGAACGAACAACGCACAGTTTATTTAATCTTCGGGATGACGGGCTTCACGAGTTTTATTCGGATTGAACGCGCTTCCGCCGCACCGAAGAGTTCCGAACAGCTTAACGAAGTCGACGCGCCCGAAAAGTCAAACGATATTCGCGTGCCGTTCAAAGACTTTCTGCGCGACAAGGCGACTTATTCGCCCGACGAAATTGCTTTCGTGTCCGACGGCGAAAATTTTTCGTGGCAGGACATTGACCGTTGCGCGACGATTATCGCCGCCGACCTGTCCGACATGGGCGTCAAAAATGGCGATCACGTTGCACTTTGCGGCGCGAATTCGATTAACTGGGTCTTGACGTTTTACGCGATACAAAAACTCGGCGCGATTGCCGTGCTCGTCAACTTCAACCTGTGCGCGAAAGAAATTGCCGCGCTCATTAATTATACGGACGTGACGCATTTTTGTTACGGCGAAATGCACGCTTCGATTGACGGCGTGAAAAAAATTTGCGGCGACAAAGTTCAATTCTACTCGATTCAACGCGACAGAGATTTTCGCACGCGTTTGACCGAATACGACCGCGTCAAGCACAAAGTTCAACGCACGGTTTACGCCGACGACCCCGCCGTCATGATTTTCACGTCAGGCACCACGGGCAAGCTCAAAGGCGTCCTGCTGTCGAGTTACAACATTTTGAACGCGGCGAACGTCAACAGCCGTGACCAAACTTTGACGCCAGCCGACAAAACTTGCGCGATTTTTCATTCCGCGCCGACGATGCTACTTGCGCTTACCAACAACAAAAACTTCAGCGCGGAAAAAGTTTCGTCGCTCCGTTGCACAATCATTTCGGGCGCGGCGGCGACGGTTGCTCAACTTGAAAAATTTCGTCGCGTCATGCCGAACAATCATTTCTTGTCGAGTTACGGCTTGAGCGAAATGGTGCCCGTGAGCATTACCGATTACAACGACAGCGTCGAAAATATTTTGCACACCGTCGGCAAGCCCGTCAAAAACGTCGAAATAAAAATCGTCGACCGCGAAACGGGCGCGGATTGCGGCGTCGGGCAAGTCGGCGAAATTCTCGTGCGCGGCTTCAACTTGATGACCGCTTACTACAAACTCGACGCGGACGAACAACCGATTGACGCGGACGGCTTTCTTCACACGGGTGACTTGGGCAACTTGGACGCGAACGGCTACTTGCACTTGACCGACCGAATCAAAGAGCTGATTATTCGCGGCGGCGAAAATATTTATCCCGCCGAAATTGAACGGGCGTTGACCGAATTCGATTTCGTCACCGACGCGAAGGTTGTCGGCGTGCCCGATGATTTTTACGGCGAAGCAGCCTGCGCGTGCCTCAAGCTCAAAGACGGCGTTCAATTCGACGAAAAATTTCTGCGCGAATCACTTACTCTGCATTTGGCGAAGTACAAAATTCCCGCGTATTTCATGGTCTGCGAAAGTTTCCCGTTGCTCGGTAACGGCAAAATCAACGTCGCGGCCTTGAAACAACTTGCAACCGAAAAATTTTCACGGAGGTGATTTGATTGAAAAC